>NZ_DATGCW010000217.1:0-10621 GCF_035311605.1 Saliniramus sp. | reverse complement strand
TATCGCCGGCGCGCCAAGACCATCAATTTCGGCATCATCTACGGCATTTCCGCCTTCGGCCTCGCCAATCGGCTCGGGATCGGGCGCGAGGAGGCGGGGGCCTATATCAAGCAGTATTTCGAGCGGTTCCCCGGCATCAGGGATTACATGGAGGAGACCAAGACTTATTGCCGCGAGCACGGCTACGTCTCGACGATTTTCGGGCGCGCCTGCCATTATCCCGCGATCCGTGCCGGCAATGCCAATGAGCGCATGGCGGTGGAGCGCCAGGCGATCAACGCCCCGATCCAGGGCTCGGCCGCCGACATCATCCGCCGCGCCATGATCCGCATGGAAGACGCGCTGTCACGCTCCAAGCTGCATGCGCAGATGCTGTTGCAGGTGCATGACGAGCTGATCTTCGAGGTGCCGGAGGATGAGGTGGACGAGACCATCCCGCTGATCACCAGGATCATGCGCGAGGCCCCCGCTCCGGCGCTCACCCTGAGAGTGCCCCTCGAAGTCGAGGCCCGGGCGGCGGATAACTGGGACGAGGCGCATTGAGGCGGCTGCGCCCCGAACAGAAAAGCCGGGGCATGTGGCCCCGGCTTTGATCTCAGATCAATGCGCATATACCCGAATCAGCGCACGGCGCGTAACTGCGGCTTCTGGCGGCGCGGAGCCGGACGGGCGGCGCCGGCGTCGTTTTCATGCGCCTCGATGAAATCGCAGATGCGCGGGGCAATCTCGCGGCGGAAGCGACCGCCGTTGAAGACGCCGTAATGGCCGACGCGCTCCTGCAGGTGGTAGGTCTTCTTCTCTTCCGGCAGATTGGGCGTGAGCTCCAGCGCCGCCCTGGTCTGGCCGATGCCGGAAATATCGTCGTTCTCGCCCTCGATCGCCATGATGGCGCAATGGCGGATGGCGCCGAGATCGACCTTCTCGTCGCGATGCATCATCTCGCCCTTGGGCAGGGCATGCTGCACGAACACGGTTTCGACCGTCTGCAGGTAGAACTCGGCGGTGAGATCCATCACGGCGAGATATTCGTCATAGAAATCCCGGTGCTTCTCGGCAGAATCACCGTCATTCTCGACGAGATGGTTGAACATGTCCCAATGCGCCGAGATATGCCGGTCGAGATTCATCGCCATGAAGCCCGAGAGCTGGAAGAAGCCGGGATAGACGTCACGCCACAGGCCCGGATTGGGCGGCGGCACCTTGACGATGCAGTTGCGGCGAAACCACTCCGTACCACGTTCCTGCGCGCCCTTGTTCACGGCGGTTGGGGATTTGCGGGTATCGATCGGGCCGCCCATCAGGATCATCGAGGAGGGGACGCAATCATCCTCCATCGCTTCCATCCGCGCCACGGCCGCGAGCACGGGCACGGCAGGCTGGCAGACGGCCATGATATGGACGTCCGGCCCGAGCAGATGGCAGATATCGATGATATAGTCGATGTAATCATCGAGATCGAAACTGCCGTCGCTCAGCGGTACCTCGCGGGCATCCACCCAGTCGGTGATATAGACGTCATGCGTGGGCAGGAAGGTCTCGACCGTGCCGCGCAACAGCGTGGCATAGTGGCCCGACATCGGTGCGACGATCAGCAGCTTGGGCTGCGGGTCGACACCACGCGGCAACATCCTGTCGAAATGGATGAGATTGCAGAAGGGCTTGTGCCAGACGACACGCTCGCGAACCGCGACCTCGCGGCCGTTTATCTCGGTGGTGTCGAGATCGAATGACGGCTTGCCGTAGCGGCGTGTGGTGCGTTCGAACAACTCACACCCGGCCGCCATTGCCTTGCCATAGGGCGTATAGCTTAGCGGGTTGGCGGGATTCTTGAAGAACAGACGGGTCGCGTCGTTTGCGGCACGGGCGGGCGAGAGCAGGATGTGCCCGGCCTCGTAATAGAAATACGCGAGATCCATGAATCATAACCTCCAGCGGCTTCGTCGGGATATCCGGCACCGCAATGTTGCAGTACAACATACAGGAATTAAGCGTTCAGTTCCACAGGGCAATAGCGTGGTTCGTGCGCAAATGGTCGAAGACCGGATTTCCGCCCACGCGCAGACATCAGGGTTCGTGCCGGCGGATAATGGCGGCGCTAAATTGGAATGTTTCTAAAGTATTGATTTTCCTTGTTAATTCCCATTGACGCTGTCTTCGCAAAGCTCTAGCTCATAAAACGCCGCGCGCTCCGGGAAGTTTTGTGGCGCATGCGGATTCTCACGGCGACGCACGTTTCAGCCGATTGGCTGCGCCGATAGCGCCGCTGACCCGCCGTTTCGCAGGCCGGGTGCTGCGCGGGGATGCGAAAGCAGGAGAGTGACAATGAACGGCTTGCGCGCGCTGACCTCCGGATCCCCGGCTGGACAAACGGATCCGAATGCCGGCACAAGGCGTGATGCCGCTGCGGTGCGGATCCCCGCTGTAACGGATCCGCAGCCGTCGGCGCCTGATGGCGATGTCATCCGCCCCGCTGCTCCGACATGCCCGGCGGGTCTGATCGGCGGTGCGGCCTACGCCGGTGCCAGCGGCCCGCCGCTGATGATCATCGAGCGGCTCAAGCGCGTGTACCGTGCGGACGAGCGCCCCGCCGTGGATGGCGTCACGCTTGATGTCTATGAGGGCGAGCTCCTCGCCCTGCTCGGCCCGTCCGGCTGCGGCAAGACCACCACCCTGCGCATGATCGGCGGATTCGAGCAGCCGGATGCCGGGCGCATCGTCATGCGTGGCCAGGACATCACGGATCTGCCCCCGGAAAAGCGCGGTATCGGTTTCGTCTTTCAGGATTACGCCCTGTTTCCGCATCTCGACGTGTTCGATAATGTCCGCTTCGGCCTCAACAGGCTGCCGCGCAGGCAGGCGGAAGCCCGCGTGCGCGAGATGCTCGAACTCGTCGGTCTCTCGGATCTGGCGAAGCGCAGGCCGCACGAACTTTCCGGCGGCCAGCAGCAGCGTGTGGCGCTTGCGCGCACCCTCGCGCTGGCGCCGTCCCTCGTCCTGATGGACGAGCCGTTTTCCAATCTCGATGCCGCGATGCGGGTCGAGACCCGCCAGGAAGTGCGTGCATTGTTGAAGGAAGCGGGCTCCGCCGGCATCCTCGTCACCCATGATCAGGAGGAAGCGCTGGCGCTGGCCGATCGCATCGTGGTGATGGAAGCCGGCAAGGTCTGCCAGATCGGCACGCCGGACGAGATCTATCGCCATCCGGTCAGCTCGTTCGTTGCGAGCTTCATCGGCCGCTCGAACATCGTCACCGGCAAGGCCGAGGGGCTCGGCGCCGAGACGCCGTTCGGTCGGGTGGAATTGTCCAAGGCCGTCAGTGGCACGGTCGATCTCGCCGTGCGCCCCGAACAGATCCTCCTGGAGCCGCATGCCGATGGCGAAGCCGAGGTGATCGGGCGCGAATATCGCGGCCATGACCAGCTCTACTGGGTCAGGAAGGGCGAGCGCCGGCTGCTGGTGATCAGCGGCCCGGCCGAGCAGATCGAGGTCGGAGCGCGGGTCAATCTGCGCGTCTGCGACTGCGTCGTGCCGATCAATCAGGATATTGAAACCCTGATCGCGGAATGAGGCTTCACAATGATTGCGCGGCGGCGCGATCAATGAAGGTCGGCGCACCATGCCGTCCCGCCTCGTCGACACAGCCGCCGGCAAGCCAGTAATCCAGAAAATTGTTGATCCAGACATTCACGGCGGGATCGTGGATCAGGCGCCCTTCGAGATGCTCCCTGCGCGGTTTGGCGCCGGGTAGCTTCATGCGCTCATGCGCCCGCGTGGTCCAGCGGCAGGTCATGGCATAGGTGACTTCCGGATGGAACTGGAAGGCATAGGCGGCAGGACCGTAACGCACCGCCTGGACGGGGAAATCGTCGCCGGTGGCCAGAGTCACCGCACCGGGCGGGCAATCGAAACCTTCGCGATGCCAGTGATAGACATGATCCGGCCAGGGCGTGCCAAGGCGCTTCTCCACGCTGAGCCCGGCATGGGTCGGCGTCAGCGGATAATAACCGATCTCGGCGCGCCCTTCTTCATGCGCATAGACCCGCGCTCCCAGATGCCGGGCCATGATCTGCGCGCCGAGGCACAGGCCGAGGTAGGGCTTGCGCTCCTTCAGTGGTACGGCGATCCAGTCGGTCTCGCGCCGGATGAAGTCCTCCTCGTCATTGGCGCTCATCGGCCCGCCGAAGATTACCGCGCCGGCATGACCGGCGAGCGTCTCGGGCAGCGGATCGCCATAGCGGGGGCGGCGAATATCGAGGGGGTAGCCGCGCTCCATGAGCAGGCGTCCGACGCGACCGGGCGTCGAGGTCTCCTGGTGCAGGACGATGAGAACGGGGGATTTGTCCGGGTCTGGTGGGATCATGGCTGAGCCGTCTGCGTCTCCCTGATGGCGGTGATGGCGTCGTCGTCAAAGCCGAGCAGGCGTCCGACGCGCCAGACGAGATTTTCCTCGATCTCTCGCATCGCCCCGTCTGCAGAGGCGACGGCGAAGGCCAGCGTCAGGGCGCGGCGGCGATCATCTTCACCGCGACCGATCATCTCGAGGATTTCCGATACGTCACTGATCTCATCATCAAGGACCTGTGCGCGCCTGACAAGATGCGTCGCCTCACGGGCCGATCGGCAGAAATGCGCGTGCGCCGCCGCTTCCAGGCGCCGACGCTCCGCATCGCTGAAGCGCCCGTCGACTCGCGCCACGTGAACCAGCAGCGTCGCTGCGCCCAGATGCGCCGGGTCAGGCCAGAGCCCCTGCCGCGCGGACCGGAAGCCGAAGAAGATTGCGGCAGATTTAAGCAGACGCACGAAGGACATGACGGAACCGGAAGCAGGTGTGCGCGTAGAATCGATCATACCTGTCATATGGTGTGCCATGGTGTCGATGAAAGCAAGCTTCGGGCCATTTTTCGGCCAGAAGCTTGCACCATGCGCGGATCAGCCTGCGAACCGGCGTCGGTCATGCGGCCCGCAAATGGCCAAGGAAGGCATGCATCTCATTGCGCAGACGCTCAGCCTGGCTGGTGAGTTCGCCCGAGGCCGCGCGCAGTTCATCGGCCTTGGCATTGGTCTCACCGGCCGCCTGGGTCACCTCGGCGACGCTGGCGGAAATGCTCTGCGCACCAGTGGCTGCCGTCGATACCGAGCGGGCGATTTCGGAGGTTGCGGCGCGCTGCTGCTCGACGGCGGCGGAGACGGTCGTCGAGATCCCCGAGATCTCCCGGATCGTTTTCGTGATGCCCTGGATCGCATCCACGACATCGACGGAAGCGCCTTGCACCGAGGCAATCTGCGCGCTGATGTCCTCGGTCGCCTTCGCGGTCTGGGAAGCGAGATTCTTCACCTCCTGTGCCACCACGGCAAACCCCTTGCCGGCTTCGCCGGCGCGAGCGGCCTCGATGGTGGCGTTGAGGGCGAGCAGATTGGTCTGGGCGGCGATCTCGTTGATCAGTCCGACAACCTCGCCGATGCGGCTGGTGGCTTCGCCGAGAGCCTCGACCTTGCCGGATACGCTGCCGGCTTCCTCGACGGCGCTGCCCGCGATCTCGGCGGCCTGCGAGACCTGCTCGCCGATCTCGCTGATGGAGGCGCTGAGCTCTTCGGTGGCGGAGGCGACGGCATTGACGTCGGCGCCGGCCCTTTGCGAGGCCTCGCCGGCCTCGCTCCCGCGCTCGGCGGTGCGGCCCGAAAGGGCGACCATGCCATCGGCATTGCTCTCGATCTGCGTTGCGGCGCCGCTCAGGGACTGGACGATCGCCGCAACCGAGCTCTCCAGGGAATTGGCGAGGCGCAGCATCGTGTCGCGACGCTCCTCCTCGGCGCGCGCCTGGACCTGCGCCTGCGCCTCCCGCCGCGCCTCGTCCTCGCGCATGGCCGCTTGCGCCGCCTGCTCGGCGGCTGCCGCCTCCTTGCGGGCGATGCGGCGGATGAGGCGGAAGACGAGCCCGATCATGCCGGCGCCGATCAGGAGCACCGCGCCGATGAGCAGCGTGAAGGAAAGGTTGCGCGTCTGCGCCATGGTCTGCGCCGTGCTGCTGACATCCCAGGTTGTGCGGGCGGCGAAGAGCGGATTGCCGTCTGGGGCGCGTATGTCGATGGTCGCGCTGTCGGTTGCGGCGTCGGTCGGCATGGCCAGATTTTCCGGGCGGGCCAGGACCGCACCCGTCTCGCGGTTTTCGAAGGTGATCGCCATGCCCATGCGCCGATCGGCCTCGGCGAGGGCATGAAGCGGGTCGGCATGAATGACGAGATAGCCGGCCAGACGCAATCCGCCCACGGGTGCCACCACACTCATGCGCGGTTCGCCGTCCTCAGACCAGATATGGGCGATCCGGGCCAGCCGCGCCGCGCCTTCGCGCTCGGCGAGTTGCGTCATCAACGCTGACGGGATCCCGGTCTCACCGGTGGCGTCATGCATGGCCAAAGCCGTGAGATCGGCGTCGAGAGTTGCGAGGCCGCGTATGGCGACGGCCCCGGATGTCACCGCATCGCGGCGCAGCATCTGCGGCAGGGTCGCGGCCAGCGCTGCCCCGTCACCGTCGCTCACGCCTTCGCGAAGGCTCTGTTCCTGGGCAATTTCGGCGGCCAGCGACTCGAGCGTGGCCGCATGCTCGGTCCAGACCGCATCATCGACATAGCGGTTGAAGAGCGCCCCGATCTGTTCGGCATTGGCCGCGCTGACGGCGCTCTCGTAGCGATCGGTGACGTATTGCATCACAGCGAGCGCCGCAATGCCGTTGAGCAGGGCGCCGATGACGAGGATGGAGAGCAGCCGTCCATGGTCGGACAGCATGCGCGCGAACATACCTTGCCTGAAAAGCCGGCGCGAAGACATGCTGGGAGACTCCGTTCAAGGGAACAGGGAAAAGAAGGGGCCCGTCGTCCTGGCCGACGGGCCGTTATCGCATTGTGATGCTCAGTTTGTGACCAGCGGCAGGCCGAGATCGCGCCATTCGGTCATGCCGAGCGCGTAATAGCTGACATTGGTGTAGCCGTAATCGACCGCCATCTCGGCGGCATTGGCCGCGCGCCCGCAGCTCAGACCATTGCAGTAGAAAAGGACCGGGCTATCCATCGCCGGGACATGCGCGGCGAGATCGGCGGCGCCGGTGATGTCGGTATCGATCAGGCGGATGGCGCCTTCGATATGGCCCGCATCGTAATCGGCCACCGAACGGTTATCGAGGATGACGAGGTCCGGGGTGGATTCGATCAGGGTGATGACGCCTTCGGCATCAACCGTGGTGGCGCCGGGAATTTCCATCGGCGCTTCTCCGGCATGGGCCGAGAAGGCGAGGCTGGCGGCAAAGCAGATGCCCAGCGTGGTCTTGACGATTTGATGCATGTGAACGCTCCTCTACGCGAATACGATCGTATTGCTGCTCATTTTGCGTGGCCGCATCCGAAGCAACCGATTCAGAACGTGCCGATGCCATTGCAACGACAACGTGACGGTTGTAATACAAAGGCAAAAACATTAAGATTCCACTTATTCGCGTAATTTTGCTTTTTAATTCAGACTATAAATTATTATTTATTTCGAATTTTATCCGTAATCCTGTCAAATTTTTCTTGCCGGTTGAATGAATATGAAGAATTTATAGTCTCTTATTGCATAAAATACAACTTAAAATATATTAAATGAATCCTGGATGCAACATTCACAAAGCTGGACAAGAAGCATTCCACGCGCCAAAGTGGCAAACTGAGGCGTTTGCGCACAGACGGGTTTTCCGCGCTGCCGGCGGTATGTTCTTGCCTGCCGCCAGACGAAATCAACGCGGAGGAAATAAAAATGTTGTCCTTGAAATCCACACTCAGGTTCGGCGTCGCTGCAGCTGGCCTCACCTTGGCCATTGGTGCTGCGCCTTCCGGCGCGCTCGCCCAGCAGCAATTCATCTCGATCGGCACTGGCGGCGTGACCGGTGTGTAATATCCGGCCGGCGGTGCGATCTGCCGTCTGATGAATCAGACCCGGCGCGAGCACGGCATCCGCTGCTCGGTGGAATCCACCGGTGGGTCGGTGTTCAACGTCAACGCCATTCGCGGCGGCGATCTCGAATTCGGCATCGTCCAGTCGGATGTACAGTTCAATGCCTTCAACGGCGAGGCGCAATTCGCGGATGGTGGTGCGCATGAGGATCTGCGCGCGGTCTTCTCGCTGCACCCCGAGCCCGCGACGGTCGTGGCGCGCGCCGACAGCGACATCAATGAATTCGACGACCTGGTCGGCAACCGCGTCAATATCGGCAATCCCGGTTCCGGCCAGCGTGCGCTGATGGAAGTCGTGATGGAGCATAAGGGCTGGAGCACGGACGATTTTACGCTGGCTTCCGAACTCGCGCCAACCGAAATGGGCCAGGCCCTGTGCGACAACAACATCGACGCATTCATCTACACGGTCGGTCACCCCTCGGGAGCCATTCAGGAAGTCTCCTCCACCTGTGACGTACGCATCGTCAACGCGAATGACGACGAGTTGATGGCGCTTGTCGCCGAGACGCCGTTCTACTTCCCGGCGACGATCCCCGGCGGCATGTATCGCGGCACGGATGAGGATGTGCAGACCTTCGGTGTCGGCGCGACCTTCGTGACCTCGGCCAATGTCGAGGACGATGTGGTCTACACGCTCGTCGCGTCGGTCTTCGACAATATCGACAACTTCCGTTCGCTCCATCCCGCCTTTGCCAATCTCGATCCGGAGATCATGGCGACTCAGGGCAGTCCGCACCGATGCATCCGGGCGCTGAGCGCTACTTCCGTGAACAGGGCCTGATCGACTGATCAAGCCGGATTGTCTGGCGGTCGCGGCTGCGGCTGCGGCCTGCGGTCGTTGAAACATCATGCGGGGCGGTACATGCGCTGCCCCGCATGAGATTGCGGATCGTGTTTCGCATGCATTTTTCAATGTACGCTTTTCGTACCAATGGTGGGCAATACCCGCATTATCCGACAACACGACAATCGCTCGGGGGACGATGCTGGCGTCAGGGATGCCACCGCATCGAGAGGTGAGGGGAATCTCGCATGAGCAAAGGGGCTCAGGGGCAGGCTGCCGGTGGTGCGAACGGGAAGGGCCAACCCGCACAGGCCGGGTCAGGCCTGAATGACAAGGATCTGCAGGATCTGGTCGCCTCGAACGACAGCGGCGCACGGGCTCCACAGGGCGTCACTGCCTATGTCATCGCCGGTGTGGCTTTGCTCTGGTCGCTGTTCCAGCTCTACATCGCTTCACCGCTGCCCTTCACGCTCTCCGCCTGGACGGGGATGCAGCTCACGCTCAATTCTGCCGAAATCCGGTCGATCCACCTTGCTTTCGCACTGTTTCTTGCCTTTCTCGCTTATCCGGCATCCTCCAGTAGTGCGCGCAACCGGGTTCCGCTGATCGACTGGATTCTCGCCATCGTCGCTGCGGGAGCCGCGCTCTACATCTACATCTACTACCGCGATCTGTCCCGTCGGCCAGGGCTGCCCATCACGCAGGATCTGGTCGCTTCGGGGATTGGCCTGCTCGTCCTGCTCGAAGCCACGCGTCGTGCGCTGGGCCCGCCACTGATGTTTGTCGGCATCGTCTTCATGACGTATGTCTTCTTCGGATCATCCACCTGGATTCCGGACCTGATCCGGTGGGGCGGCGCATCCTTCCCACGGGCGATGGACCAGTTCTGGCTTTCCCCGGGTGGCGTCTTCGGCGTCGGACTGGGCGTCTCCTCCGCCTTCGTCTTCCTCTTTGTGCTGTTCGGCTCACTGCTCGAGAAAGCGGGGGCGGGCAACTATTTCATCAAACTCGCCTTCGCCCTGCTCGGCCATCTGCGGGGCGGTCCGGCCAAGGCGGCGGTGCTTGCCTCGATGATGACGGGCGTGATCTCGGGCTCATCAATCGCCAATGTGGTGACGACGGGCACCTTCACCATCCCGCTGATGAAGCGCGTCGGATTCACGTCAGAGAAAGCCGGTTCGGTCGAGGTCGCCTCATCCGTCAACGGTCAGATCATGCCGCCGGTCATGGGGGCCGCCGCCTTCCTGATGGTGGAATATGTCGGCATTTCCTACACGGAGGTGATCACCCACGCCTTCCTGCCGGCGGTGATCTCCTATATCGCGCTTCTCTACCTCGTCCATCTCGAGGCGGTGAAGGCGGATATGCAGACACTGCCCAAGCCGGTGATCCGCAGCTTCCAGGTGGCACTGCTGCGCATGGGTATCGTGGTTTCCTCGATCGTTATTCTCGCGGGCGTGGTCTATTTCGGCATCCGCTTCCTGCAAACGGTGATACCGGGAATCTCGGCGCCGGTGGTGCTCACCCTGATGGGGCTCGCCTATCTCGCCATGCTCTGGCTCTCCGCGACCAGGCCCGATCTCGAGATCGACGATCCCAACGCGCCGGTGGTGAGGCTGCCCATCGCCAGCGAAGTCGCGGTGACCGGGCTGCATTTCATCCTGCCGATCGTGGTGCTGGTCTGGTTCATCATGATCGAGCAGCTCTCGCCGGGTCTTTCGGCCTTCTATGCGTTTGCGATCCTGATCCTGATCCTGCTCACCCAGCGCCCGATCAAGGCGCTGTTCCGGGGCCTGCATTCCAACGAGATCACCGCGCAGGCGCGGGCCGGTTTCGACGAACTGATCGAGG
>NZ_DATGCW010000216.1:0-14602 GCF_035311605.1 Saliniramus sp. | reverse complement strand
CGGGTTCTGGAAAATCATCGAGATCTCGCGACCCCGGACCGCCCGCATCGCTCCTTCGCGCGCCCGGCGCAGATCCTGCCCGTTCCAGCTTATCTCGCCGGCGTTGATGCTGCCGCCGGCATCGAGGATGCGCATCAGGGCGTAGGAGGTGACCGATTTGCCCGATCCCGATTCGCCGACAATGCCGAGCGTCTCGCCGGGGCCGAGATCGAAGGAGATGCCGCGCACCGCCTCGACCGCGCCGCGACGGGTACGGAAACCGACGATCAGATCCTTGACCGAAAGCATGGCGGGCTCCTCAGGTGCGGCGTCTGGGATCGACGATGTCGCGCAGACCGTCACCCATCAGGTTGAAGGTGAAGACCGCGAGCATCAGCCAGAGACCCGGAAACAGCGCGATCCACCAATGTCCCGAGACGATGAAATTCGCCCCTTCCGCCACCATGATCCCCCATTCCGGCGTCGGCGGGCGCACGCCCAGCCCGATGAAGGAGAGGCCGGCGGCGTTGAGGATGGCCCAGCCCATGTTGAGCGAGACCTGCACCATCATCGGCGGCAGGGCGTTGGGGAAGATGTGGAAGGCGAGCACGCGCGCGTGGGAATTGCCGGCCAGCCGTGCGGCCAGGGCAAAGCCCGCCTCGCGCCGGATATTCACCTCCGCGCGCACCACCCGGGCATAGAAGGGAATATTGATGATCGCGGTGGCGTAGATGATGTTTTCCACCGAATTGCCCAGAGCCGCGACGATCCCCATCGCCAGAATGAAGAGCGGGAAGGCCATGATCGTATCGAGGATGCGGTTGAGCAGAGCATCGATCCAGCCGCCCCAATAGCCGGCGACGGCGCCGAGAAAGGCGCCGATCACGAAGGAGATCGCCACGGCGGCCACCGAAATCGTCAGATCGAGGCGTGTCGCCACGATCACCCGTGAGAACACGTCGCGCCCCAGCTGGTCGGTGCCGAACCAGTGCGCCGCAGAGGGCGCCTCGAGCGCGCGCGCGGAATTCGTCGCCAGCGGATCATAGGGCACCACATACGGGCCGATCAGCGCCGACAGCACGATGAAGCCGAAAAGCGCGAAGGACAGGGCCGTGACCGGGTTTTCGCGCAGCACGTAGACAATATGCGCGACCTGTCCCGAAGCGGCGGAGGGCGATGCGGGGCTGCTCATTTCGCGGAAAATCCGATGCGCGGATCGATCAGCGCGTAGCTGAGATCGATCAGGAGATTGAGCAGAACGAAGAGCAGTGCCATCGCCAGCACGAAGCCCTGCACCGCAGCGTAATCCGATTGCACCAGCGCCTCCACCGCATAGGAGCCGATCCCCGGCCAGGCGAAGACCTTCTCGACCAGCACATTGGCGCCGAGCACGAAGGAGAACACCATGCCCAGCGTCGTGACTACCGGCAGCAGCGCATTGCGGAAGGCATAGCCGAACAGCACCTTCGATGGGCTCAGCCCGGCGGCGCGGGCGGTGCGGATGTAATCGGAGGAGAGCGCGCCCAGCATCGCGGCGCGGGTCATGCGCGCGATCGGGGCGAGGGTGAAAAGCGCCAGCGTGATCGCCGGCAGGGCGATCTGGCGCAAGGCCCCGAAGAAGGTCTCGGTATCGCCGTCGATCAGCGTATCGATGAGATGGAAACCCGTCACCCGGGGCGGATCGAAATAGATGAAGTCGAGCCGGCCCAGCGGCGAGGGCGCCCAGCCGAGCAGGTAATAGAAGACGTAGATCAGGAGGATACCCGTGAAGAAGGTCGGCAGTGAGACCCCCGCCGTCACCACGACCCGGCAGAGCTGGTCGATCCAGCTGCCCTGGTGTACGGCGGCGAGCAGCCCCAGCGGGATCGCCACAAGGCAGGCCAGAAGCAGAGCGCTGAGCGTGAGTTCGAGGGAGGCGGGCAGGCGCATGGCGAGATCGGTCACCACCGGCTGGCCGGTCACCACCGAGCGCCCGAGATCGCCCTGGAGCAGCGCCCCGCAATAGATCAGGAATTGCTGGATCAGCGGTTTGTCGAGACCGAGCGCCTCGCGCACCTGGGCAATCGATTCGGGCGTGGCGGCGAGCCCCGCGAATTGTACGGCGGGGTCACCGGGCAGCGCCCGCGTCAGGACGAAGCTGATCACGACGACCCCGACGATGACCGGGATCGTCTGAGCCAGGCGCCAGAGAAGCGGATGTCCACGCCCCGCCATGGCTCAGGCTTCCCCGCCGTTCAGGGGGCGCACGTCGAGCTGGCGGTGGAACCAGAATTCGTAGCCCCCGGCCCCGTTCATGGCGACGTTCAGCGCCGGCTGGTAGAGCGGGATGCGCGGCAGGTCTTCGATCACATGCGCAAACATCTCCTTGATCAGCGGCGCATATTCCGGATCGTCCATCGCCATGTGCAGGGTGCGTTCCGTCAGTTCATGGACCGCTTCGCTCTCGTAGGCGGATGAGTTGAACAGCCGGTCCTTCTGATAGGCCCAGAAGAAATAATAGCAGGGCGTGTTCAGCCAGCCGCCGAAATTCTCGAGATGCAGATCGAGGGATTTGTCGACGAGCGCCACCGTGCGCCAATTGGCGCCGGGAATGCGATCCACCGTGACCGTGATGCCGATGCGTCCGAGCGCCTCCTGGATCAGCAGGGCTGTGGGCTCCATCCAGTCGACCAGATCGAGGCTGATCGAGAGCGTGACCTCGAAACCGTCGGGATAGCCCGATTGCGCCAGATATTCACGCGCCGTGTCGAGGTTCGTGTCATAGGGGAAGGGGCGCGGCCAGGCGATGTCATCAATCGCTTCCGGCCCGCCCCAGAGCCTGGCGCCTCGACCATAGGCGGCACTTTCGAAAATCGCCTCATAGGGCACCGCATGGGCCACGGCCTTGCGGACATTCGCGTCCTGGAAGGGAGCGAATTTGGAATTCAGGCACAGACAATGCATGCAATTCTCGATCGGCGTGGAATGCACGGTCAGGCTGTCGGCCAGTTCCGCGGCGTCGCGATCGGGAATGTCCATCGAGATCTGCACATCGCCGCGCTCCACCAGCGCCCGGCGCGTGGCGGCGGAGGGGACCTCACGCACGATGACCCGGCGGATCGCGGGCAGTTCGCCGCCGACCCAGGCGTCGTTGCGCTCATAGACGAGCTGCTGCCCCTGATCCCAGCGCGCCACCTTGTAGGCGCCCGATCCGGCCGGGTTCATGTGCAGGTATTCCATCGCCCAGGGATCATCGCTGGTGGCATTGGCCTTGGCCACCTTCGAATTGATGATGAAGGGCACCGGTACGGCAAGATTGGGCAGCGACAGTTTCGACGGGTAGTCGAGCCTGATCACGAAGGTCTCCTCGTCGACGGCCTCGAACTGATCGGGCCGGAAGAACCCGCCCGCGCGCATCTGCGTGGAGGGAAAACCGCCGGCCAGCACGGCACGGTCAAAGGACCATTTCACGTCTTCCGCCGTGACCTTTGTGCCATCCCAGAAGGTGGCGTCGGGCTTGAGCTTGAAGGTGATGGTCAGCCCGTCATCGGAGATCGTCCAGCTCTCCGCCAGTTCCGGCACGATCGTGTCGTAATCGTAGGACATCTCGCCGGTGGGCAATTGCTTGGCGCCGAAGCCGACCAGCCGGTCATAGCAGTTGATCGCGACCTGATAGCTCGCACGGTTGGTGCCGACGCGATGCAGATCGAGGCTGTTGATGGTCTGGCCAAAGACGGTGACGAGCGTATCGCGCTCCTGCGCCTCGGCGGGCAGGATACGCAGGAAGGGCAGGATACCGGCGCTGGCGGCTGAAGCGAGGAAGGCGCGGCGATCGAGTGTCGGCATGGCGGGCTCCGGGAACGGGGTGGGCGGAAGCGGTAGCGGGGAATCGCGTTTGATCCCGAGCATGCGCAGAGCATGCCGCGTTGCACCCGGTTCGTGAAATGCTAAGATTTCACAGGATCGGTGCATTCAGTGCATCACTGGAGGCATGCATGCGACATATGGAAACCTTCCGCCTGATCGAGGCGGTGGCCCGCGCGGGTTCGATCCGCAAGGCGGCGGAGGATGCCGGCCTGACGGCCTCGGCACTCAACCGGCGGATCGCGCGGTTCGAGGATGAATTCGGTGCGCGGATCTTCGAGCGTCTCGCACGCGGCGTGCGCCTCAACCCGGCCGGGGAGCTCGTCTTGCAGCATTATCGCGCCCAGCGCTCTGACATGGCCCGGGTGCAGAGCCAGGTCGCCGATCTCAAGGGCGTGCGGCGCGGGCACGTCACGGTGGCCTGCAGCCAGGCCCTGCTGCCCTATTTCATGCCCGAACAGATCGCCCGTTACCGCCGCGCGCATCCCGGCGTGACCTTTGCGGTCAAGGTGCGCGACCGGGCCCGCGCCGAGGAGGAGCTGGCCGCCATGCGCAGCGATCTGGCCCTCGTCTTCGAGCCGGAACTGATGGTGGATTTCGAAGTGCTGCATCAGATACCGCAGCCGGTCTGCGCGGTGCTCGCGCCCGATCATCCGCTTGCCGGCCAAGACGATATACGCCTGCGCGACTGCCTCGATCATCCGCATATCGCCCCGGCGTCGGGTTACGGCGTGCGCTATCTGCTCGACATGGCGGCGCGGCGCGGCAGCCGGCAGGTCGAGCCGGTCGTCGAGACCGAATCCTTCGAACTGATCCGCCACTACGTGCTGCATGAGGGCGTGGTGGGTTTCCAGATCCCGATCGGATTGCGGCCCGGCGGCGCCTACGGGCTGACGGTGCGTCCCATCGCCGCCCGCGACGTCCCGCCCGGGCTGCTGCTGCTCGGCCAGATGAAGGGGCGCGTCCTGCCAGTGGCGACCTCCCGTTTCGTCACGCAACTCGTGCAGGCTCTGGGCGAATGAGCGCAGGCCGGGCCCCGACGACAGGCGCCGGCCCGGAGCTTTTCACCGGCTATCCCGGACCCGCCCGAGGCATGGCGCGCGGAAACAACCTCGCAGCGCGGGCACGCAGGAATTCGCCGAAGTTTTTCAAGAAATGGTGGAGCTGAGGGGATTTGAACCCCTGACCTCTGCAGTGCGATTGCAGCGCTCTCCCAACTGAGCTACAGCCCCTGACCGGCGCGGCTTGCGCCGCCGGTTGGTGTGGCGGTGATAAGCGCGTGTGCGGCGTCTGTCAATCGCGATTGCGCGCGGATTTTCACCCGCGCGCAGACGTTCCCGGGGCGCCAGCCGGCACTCCTCAACCGCGCAGTGAGCCGCCGGTCTTGCGGGCCACTTCCGCAACGATCTTTTGCGACACCGCCTCGATCTCGGGATCGGTCAGCGTCTTCTGCGCCGGCTGCAGCGTCACCGCGATCGCCACCGATTTGCACCCCTCGCTCACATGCTCGCCCTCATAGACGTCGAATACCTCGACCCCGGTGACGAGATTGCGCTCCGCGCCCTGTGCCGCGCGCAGGATATCGGCTGCGGCGACGTCGCGATCGACCACGAAGGCGAAATCGCGGGTCAACGGCTGGAACTCGGAGAGCTCGAGCTTCGCGCGCGCCCTCGTCGGCTTCGCTTTCGGCGCGGGGATGGCATCGAGCGAAATCTCGAAGGCGACGAGCGGGCCCTTCACGTCGAGCGCCTTCAGCGCACCGGGATGCAATTCGCCGAAATGGCCGATCACGTTCTTCGGCCCGAACTGCATGCGCCCGCACCGGCCCGGATGCAGATAATCGGGCCCGCCGGGCACGATCTGCAATTTCTCGACCGCGACGCCGAGGGTGGCCAGCAGGGACAGGGCGTCAGCCTTGGCGTCGAAGACATCGACATTGCGTACGCCACCATCCCAATGCCGGCCGACGCCTTGCGGTCGCGCCGTGCCCCGGCGAATGCCGGCGGCGCGCATCTTCTGGCCATCCGGCGTGTCATCCTCGAAACATTGCCCGACTTCGAACACCGCGACGTCGCCAAAACCACGATCGGCATTGCGCTGAGCGGCACGCAGGAGCCCCGGCAACAGGCTCGGGCGCATGTCGGAGAGTTCTGCGGCGATCGGATTGGCCAGCGCGAGCAGGTCATGCCCGCCGCCAAAGGCGATCGCATCCTCGCGGGAAATGAAGGACCAGGTCACCGCTTCCGACAGCCCCCGGGTGGCGAGCGCCCTGCGCGCCTGGCTGGTGCGCTTTTGCAGCAATGTCAGCAGCGGCTTGACCACGCTGGCCTCGATCCGCCCGAGCGGCACCGGTTCGATGCGATCGAGTCCGGCAATGCGCACGATCTCCTCGACGAGATCAGCCTTGCCCTCGATATCCGGACGCCAGGACGGCGGCAGCACCTTCACTTCCTCGCCCGCGCCGGAAATGTGGAAGCCGAGCTGCTCGAGGATTGCATGCGCCTCGGCCCTCGGCAGATCGAGGCCGGACAGGCGCTTCGTCTCGGCAAAGGGAAAGCTGATGATGCGGCTGGGATCAGGAATCTTACCAGCGAGATGCGTCTTCGAGACCTGTCCACCGCACAGATCCACCACCATCTGCGCGGCGAGATCGAGCCCCGGCAGGGTGTAATTGGGATCGACGCCGCGCTCGAAGCGATAGCGCGCATCGGTGATGATGCCGAGCTTGCGCCCGGTCTGCGCGATATTGAGCGGATCCCACAGGGCCGATTCGATGAGGACGTCGGTCGTCGTCTCGTCGCAGCCCGAATGCTCGCCGCCCATGATGCCGGCCAGCGATTCCGGGCCGTTCTCGTCGGCGATCACCACCATGGTGGAATCGAGCGTATAGGTCTTGCCGTCGAGCGCGAGCAGCTCCTCGCCGTCATGCGCCTTGCGCACCACGAGCGCGCCCTTCACCTTCGCCGCATCGAAAACGTGCAGCGGACGCCCGCGATCATGGGTGACGTAATTCGTGATATCGACCAGCGCATTGATCGGGCGCAGGCCGATCGCGCGCAGGCGGCGCTGCATCCAATCCGGGCTCTGGCCGTTCTTCACGCCGCGCACCATGCGCAAGGCGAAGGCGGGGCATAGATGCTCTTCTCCGGGCAGATCGAGACGCACGCCGATCGGGCTCTCGCCTTCGCTTGCCGGCGCGGTGGCCTGCTCCTGACGCAATGTGCCCAGCCCCGCCGCCGCGAGATCGCGGGCAATGCCGCGGATCGCCGTGCAATCGGGACGGTTGGGCGTCAGGCTGATCTCGATCACCGGATCGTCGAGCTTTGCATAGGCGGCGTAGACCGCGCCCACGGGCGCGTCCTGCGGCAGATCGATGATGCCGTCGTGATCCTCGGAGAGTTCGAGCTCGGCTTCCGAGCAAAGCATGCCGGCGCTCTCGACGCCCCGGATAACACCGACGCCTAGCGTCAGGTTCTTGCCGGGAATGTAGGTGCCTGGCGGGGCGAACACGCTCTTCATGCCCGTGCGCGCATTCGGCGCACCGCAGACCACCTGGATCGGATCACCCTCCCCCGTATCGACCTTGCACACGCGCAGGCGGTCGGCATCGGGATGCTGCGTGGCCTCGATCACGGAGGCGATGCGATAGGCGGCGAGTTCCTGCGCCTTGTCGGTGACGCCCTCGACCTCGAGCCCGATGGCATCGAGCGCAGCGACGATCTCGCCCAGCGTCGCCTGCGTCTCGAGATGATCCTTCAGCCAGGACAGCGTGAATTTCATTTTTCTTTCCTCTCGGCAGTCGCATCTGTTCGGTTGGATCGGCACGACGGGACAACGATCACGCGCGCCGCCGCCATGGTCGCAAGGTCACCGACACAGAAGCGCAATCGGGGCACGGGAACGTCCTGGAGCAACAAGCCTGGGCTATTCATGATCATTGTTCAGAGGGAGCGCACGCGCCGGGGGCTTTTTCGCCCCGCAGAATGCTCGCGACGCTGATATCTTCGTCGATTGCCGGCCAGTGAATGCCCATCGGCATCAGTTCCACCTCGGCCAGAGCAGAGGCAGGCGCAGAGGCCAGTCGCGGGTACCACCAGAGCGGCGCGGCGAGCCTGCGTCCGTCGGCGAGCGTGACATGCAGGAAAGCGTCGTCGCAATGGGCCGCGACCGGGCGCGCGTCTTCGACTTCAATTTCCAAAATAGCCATTCCAGGCCTCCATGAACGCGCCTCGATGCTCGCGGGTCTTGCGTATGATCTCACCCAGTTCACGCGCATTATATCCCAAATTGACGGCGACCGAGACATCGTTCAGCCAGAGCTTTGCTTCCTTGCCGTCCTTGACCACGTGGATATGGGCCGGCTCCAAACCATCCGCCGAATAGAAGAAGAACCTGTACCCTTCCAGCACAGAAGCGTCGGCATCAGCGTCTCGCTTGCCGGTTTTCAGCACGACGCATCACGACGACAGCCCACCCGCCAGCGTCGGCAGATCGAGGGGGCGGAAGCCGTAATGCTGCAGCCAGCGGATATCAGCCTCGAAGAACGGGCGCAGATCCGGCATGCCGTATTTCAGCATGGCGATGCGGTCGATGCCGAGCCCCCAGGCGAATCCCTGATACTCGTCCGGGTCGAGGCCGCAATTGCGCAGCACGTTGGGATGCACCATGCCGCAGCCGAGAATCTCGAGCCAGTCCTCGCCCTCGCCGAAGCGGATCTCGCCCCCCTTGCGCGAGCACTGGATATCGACCTCGGCCGAAGGTTCGGTGAAGGGGAAGAACGACGGGCGAAAACGCATCTTCACCTCGTCCACCTCGAAGAAGGCCTTGCAGAATTCCTGGAGCACCCACTTCATGTGGCCGATATGGGCCTTTTTATCGATTACCAGCCCCTCGACCTGGTGGAACATCGGGGTGTGGGTCTGGTCGGAATCGTGGCGATAGGTGCGCCCGGGAATGATCACGCGGATCGGCGGCTTTTGCGCCGTCATGGTGCGGATCTGGACCGGGCTGGTATGGGTGCGCAACACCTTGCGCGCGCCGGTCGCATCCGGCTGCATGAAGAAGGTATCGTGCATTTCCCGCGCGGGATGCCCCTCGGGGAAGTTGAGCGCGGTGAAATTCAGGTAATCCGTCTCGATATCGGGACCTTCCGCGACGGAAAAACCCATATCGGCGAAGATCGCGGTCAGTTCGTCGATGACCTGGCTGATCGGATGGATGCGCCCGCGCGTCTCGGGTCCCTCGCGCACCGGCAGGGTGACGTCGACCCGCTCGGCGGCAAGGCGAGCTTCGAGCGCCGCAGCGGCGAGCGCCTCGCGGCGGACATTGATCGCCTGCTGGACGGTGTCGCGCAGCCGGTTGATCACGGGGCCCTGCGTCTTGCGCTCCTCCGGCGTCATGCCGCCGAGGGATTTGAGCAGATCGGAGATCGTGCCCTTCTTGCCGAGCGCAGCGACGCGCAGCTGTTCGAGCGCCGCCTCGTCCTCGGCCTCGGCGATATGGGCGAGCAGATCGCCTTCGAGCTGTTTGAGATCGGTCATCGGTCCCTCTGATGATACGCCGGGAGATCAAGCGCGCGGCGCGGGGACCGTCAAGCCCTCAAACCACGCCACGACGCACAAAGCGCCGAAAAAGTTCGACGCGCCGCCGGAAATGGCCTCACAGGGCTGGGCGGACCCATGCGAAACGCTTTCGCATGGGTCATGAGCGGTGGATACGCCTTACGCGGCCTGCTGCGCCGGCAGCGCCGCCTTCGCCTGATCGACGAGGGCGGTGAAGGCCGCCGGCTCGTGGATGGCGAGGTCGGACAGGACCTTGCGATCGACCGTGATGCCAGCCTTGTTGAGGCCGTCGATAAATCGCGAATAGGTCAGGCCGTGTTCACGCACGGCGGCGTTCAGACGCTGGATCCACAGGGCGCGGAAAGTGCGCTTCTTTGCCTTGCGATCGCGATAGGCGTATTGCATGGAGCGATCGACAGCGGCCTTGGCGGTGCGGATCGTGTTCTTGCGGCGGCCGTAGAAACCCTTGGCGAGTTTCAGGACCTTCTTGTGCTTGGCGTGGGCGGTAACGCCCCTCTTGACGCGAGCCATGATGGTTCTCCGTATAGCGTGTCGTGATGATCAGCGGGAATTGGGCAGGAAATACTTGCGCACGTTGCGGGCATCGCCCTCGAACATGACCGCAGTACCGCGCTGGTCGCGGATCTGCTTCTTGGTCCGCTTGATCATTCCGTGCTGCTTGCCGGCCTGGGTACGGATCACCTTGCCGGTACCGGAGAGTTTGAAGCGCTTCTTCGCGCTGGCCTTGGTCTTCAACTTGGGCATTTCGCTCATTCTCCTGAGGCGCGTGGAAGCGACGGGTGCCCCCCGCTTCCGCTCGCCGACATGTTTGCTGTTCGAGCAGACGATCCGACACGGCAGCCCTTGATCAGCCGGACGGATCAGTGAGAGCCGCAGCTTATGACAGAACTGTCCTGCCCGTGCAAGGGCCGCAACGCGATCATCCGGAAAGCTGACGCGCGCGCGTCGCCATCGACTCGCATACCAGCCGGGCAGCCCGATCACTGGGCGCCTCGTCGCCGATATCCATGGCTTCATCGAGCCGCGCGAAACCCGTCAGTTGCGCGTCGCGCGCCGGGCCCGGGGTGACGATCGCCCGCAGCGCTTCAGCCAGCGGACCGGGCGCGCAATCGGCCTGGATGAATTCCGGGATCACGTTCTCGCCGAGGATCAGGTTGGCCAGGACGATGCTGTCGACCTTGATGAGATGTTTCAATTGCTCTTCCAGCCGCGAGACCTTGTAGGCGACGACCATCGGCACGCCCGAGAGCGCGAGTTCGAGGGTCACCGTACCCGATGCGGCAAGCGCGACCTGCCCCCGGCGGAAAGCGGCGTATTTGGCCTCCTCGCCCTGCACGATCTGCGGCACGATCGGCCAGTCGCGCGTCATCTGGGCGATTTCCGGGGCAAGATGCGCGATGGCGGGCAGGGTCAGATTGATCTCGCCCGGCCATTCCTCGCGGAAATGCGCGAGCGCACCGGCGAAGGGTTCGGCCAGACGCCGCAACTCCGAGCGTCGGCTGCCGGGGAGAACGAGC
Source organism: Saliniramus sp. (assembly GCF_035311605.1). Lineage (NCBI taxonomy): Bacteria > Pseudomonadati > Pseudomonadota > Alphaproteobacteria > Hyphomicrobiales > Salinarimonadaceae > Saliniramus > Saliniramus sp. The sequence continues at coordinate 3,681 of NZ_DATGCW010000216.1, read as the reverse complement.
AATTCCAGCGGCCCTTCACCGAGCGGACGACGCTCTCCCTCAGCCGGCTGCAGTGCCTCGCGGCGCTCGACCAGCGGGTGACCGACATAAGTACAGGGCGGCCCACCCAGACGTTCATGCGCGGCGGGTTCGAACGGCTTGAGTGCCAGCACATGATCGATGTAGCCGCGCATTTTCCGCGCGCGACCCGGCCGCCAGGCCCATACCGATGGCGAGACATAGTTGATGATGGGGATATGCGGTGCGCGCTTGTGCACGCGTTTGGCAATGGGCTGGGTGAAATCCGGGCTGTCGATGATCACCAGCGCATCGGGATCGCGCGCCACGACATCGGCGATGACGCGATAGGCCCGTGCGACGATACCGGGCAGCTTCGCGATGACCGGCACAAGCCCCATCACCGAGATTTCCTCCATCGCGAACAGCGATGTCAGCCCCTCGCGCTGCATGCGCGCGCCGCCAAGGCCGAAGAAGGCGAATTCCCGATCAGGGCTTGCCCGACGCAGCGCCCGCATCAGCTCGGCCCCGAGCTGATCGCCCGATTCCTCACCGGCGACGAGATAGATACGCAGAGGCCGTGTCGCGTCTTCGCTCATGATTGCGCCATGTCCTGCGGATCGAAAGCGGCGAGGAAGAGGCCGCGCCGGTCGGCTTGCGCGATCATCTTCTCGCGCTCGACGACGAGCGTCTGACCCGCACCAACCGCGATCCCGCTGATCCCGGCTGCCGCCGCGCGCTCCACCGTGCGCGGCCCGACCGCCGGCAGATCGACCCGTCTCTCCTGCCCGGTCTTGGCCGATTTGACCAGGATCCCGGCATCGCGCCGGCGCCGCAGCAGAAATCCGCGGGAGAGGTTGGCGACGCGCGCGAGCATCCGGTCTGTGCCCTCCGCCCCCTCGATCGCAGTGACCCTTTCACCGCAGACGACCAGCCCCTGACCGATATCATAGGGCGAGAGATCGGCCAGACAGCGAAATCCGGTGCGCACCGGGATCAGGGCCATATCAGGAACCGGGACGGCGCCGAGCGGCCCGACCGGCACCAGCAGGTCCGGGGCGATTTCATGGGCGCCGATGACGCGGTGGCCATGCTCCTCGATCATCCCGATCACCGCCCGCAAGAGATGATCGTCGCCGCGCGCCAGCAACTGCCTGAGCTCGGCGCTGTTGCGATAGGCCGCGAGCGCACCGAGAAAGGCGGCGGGATGCGGGCGCGTGACGGCGCCGGCGAGCACCACCGCCTCCGGCTGCCACCGCGCCAGCCAGCCGATTGCGCCGGAGATGTCGAGAAGATCGATCACCGCATCGGCCCGACGACGCAGGCTGCGATCGGCGAACCCGCGCAGGGCGAGCAGGCGGTGAGGACGCCGTGTGCCCACCATTGCGTTGAGCAGGATATGCGGCAAGGCCCCGCCGCCGGCGAGGATCGCCACCGGCCCGGATGCAGTGGCCGGAGCGCCCATCTCAGATGCCGGTTTCACGCGGCGTCAGGACCGAGCGATCCCCGCCGGCGCGAATGAAGGCGAGAATTTCGCCGACGGTGACATGGTCCGGGTGATCGGTCGCGACATCCTCCATGCGCTCCTTCAGCGTGCCTTCATTGGCGAAGAGCAAGCGGTAGGCGCGGCGCAATTCGTGGATGCTGTCGCGCGAGAAACCGCGCCGGCGCAGGCCGACGATGTTGAGCCCGGCGAGGAATGCGCGGTTGCCCACCGCCATGCCGTAGGGGATGACGTCCTTCTCGATCGCGGACATGCCGCCGATGAAGGCGTGATGGCCGATGCGCACGAATTGATGCACGCCGACACCGCCGCCGAGAATGGCGTAATCGCCGATGATGCAATGGCCGGCCAGCATCACCGTGTTCGACAGGACGACATTGTTGCCGATGCGGCAATCATGCGCGACATGGGCATAGGCCAGAATGAAGCATTGATCGCCCACCGTCGTGAGGAAGTCACCGGCCCTGGTGCCGGGATGCACGGTCACGCTCTCGCGGATGATGCATTCCTCGCCGATCACCACCCGGGTCGGCTCGCCGTTGTATTTCAGATCCTGCGGCGGATGCCCGATCGCGGCGAAGGGGAAGATGCGCGTGCGCGCGCCGATTGTCGTATCGCCCGTGACGACGACATGGCTGAGCAGTTCGCAGCCCCCACCGAGTTTTACCTGGGGACCAACAAGACAGAAAGGACCGATCCGGCAGCCGGGGCCGATTTCGGCGCCGTCCTCGATGATGGCGGTCGGGTGGATGACGGTTTCACTCATGACAGGACCAGCATGGCGCTGATATCGGCATGAGCCACGACCTGCCCTGCAACCCGCGCCTCACCATGATACCACCACATGTTACGGCGATAGGCCGTCTTGGTCATGTGGTATTCGACCACGTCTCCCGGCTGGACAGGCTTGCGGAATTTCGCCTTGTCGATGGTCATGAAGTAGACCTCCTTCGGCGCGCTGCCATCCGCGGCCTTGCTCGCCACACAGATCGCCCCGGCGGTTTGCGCCATGCCCTCGATCAGGAACACGCCGGGAAAGATCGGACGTGTCGGGAAGTGACCGGTGAATTGCGGTTCATTCGCGGTGACGTTCTTGATGCCGACGCAGGAATTGTCGCCGTCGATCTCAATGATCTTGTCGACCAGCAGGAAAGGATACCGATGCGGCAGATAGGTCATGATCTGCATGATATCCGCTGTCATCAAGGTTTTCGGCATATCTGACATGCCCAACGCTCCTCCATGCCCGGTGGGCACCCGTTCCCTCAAGACGCCGCACCGTTATCGGGCGGCGTGTCGTCTTTGGCCGAATCGGCGCCCGATGCAAGTGTTTTGCGCGCACCGGCTGCGCTTTCATCGGTATGCTGCTTGCGCGCAGCGAATACCTTGAGCGTGGTCATTTCACGGAACCACTCGCGCATCGGCTTGGCGGGCGTGCCGCCCCAGCGCGCGCCGGGCGGCACATCAGAATTGACGTTGCTCGAGGCTGCGATCTGCGCGCCCGTCCCGATGGTGACATGGCCGATAATGCCGACCTGCCCGCCGAGGACAACGTAATCCTCCAGCGTGGTCGAGCCGGCAATCCCGCTTTGCGCAACGATCACGCAATGACGACCAATGATCACATTGTGGGCGATCTGGACCAGATTGTCGATCTTGGTGCCCTCGCCGATCACCGTGTCACGACTTGCCCCGCGATCGATCGCGGAATTCGCGCCGATCTCGACGTCATCCTGGATGATCACGCGACCAACCTGAGGAACCTTGCTGTGCCCACCCGCTCCCATGGCGAAGCCGAATCCATCCTGTCCGACGCGCACGCCGGCATGGAGGATGACCCGATTACCGACAAGGGCATGAATGACGCTGGTATTGGCGCCGATGCTGCAGTCGCGTCCGATCTTCACATGGGGACCGATCACGGCATTCGCGGCAATGATGGTTCCGGCACCAATCTCGGCATGCGGCCCGATCACCGCGCCAGGATCGACACGCACGCCGCTCTCCAGTTGCGCGTCGGGATGCACAACACTGCCGGGTGCGATACCGGGTGTCTCGAAAAGACTGCCGGGGCGCATCGCTTCCGGGTAGAGCCGGGCCAGAACGGCAGCAAAGACGGGGTAGGGCTTGTCCAGGATGAAGGCTGTCGCTCCTTCGGGAATGGCGGAGGCGAATTTTCT
>NZ_DATGCW010000215.1:0-8837 GCF_035311605.1 Saliniramus sp. | reverse complement strand
GAAGCCCTGGTTCGGGGGCGGGGCCGATCTCACCCCGGTGCTCGATCGCCGGCGCGTGCAGGAGGATCATGATGCGCAGGCCTTTCACGGGGCCATGCGCGCGGTCTGCGAGAAGCATGAGGGCGTGGCCGATTACCAGCGCTACAAGGAATGGTGCGACGAGTATTTCTTCCTCAAGCACCGCAACGAGGCGCGCGGCATCGGCGGCATCTTCTACGATTACCACTGGTCGGGCGATCCGGATGCGGATTTCGCTTTTACCCGTGATGTCGGCGAGGCGTTTCTGGCCACCTATCCCGGCATCCTGCGCGCCAATATGAACACGTCCTGGAGCGAGGCGGACCGGCACGAGCAACAGGTGCGGCGGGGGCGTTACGTGGAGTATAATCTGCTCTACGATCGCGGTACGATCTTCGGTCTCAAGACGGGCGGCAACGTCAATTCCATTCTGTCATCGATGCCGCCCACGGCGCGCTGGCCCTGATCGGTGCAGGATATCCACCAGGGGAGGAAAAACCATGAGCAAGAGCTTCGCCTCGACCGGCGACATGAGCCAGAAGAACGTCACCTTCGCCGAGATCGGGCCTGATCTCTACGCCTATACCGCCGAGGGGGACCCGAATTCCGGCGTCATCGTGGGCGAGGATTGCTGCATGGTCATCGATGCGCAGGCGACGCCCGCCATGGCGAGCGATGTGATCGCGCGGGTGGCGAAGATTACCGACAAGCCGATCCGCTACGTGGTACTCACCCATTACCATGCGGTGCGGGTGCTGGGCGCTTCCGCCTATGACGCACACGGGGTGATCGCCTCCGACGCGACCTACCGGCTGATCGAGGAGCGCGGGCAGCAGGATTGGGAATCGGAATTCGGGCGCTTCCCGCGCCTTTTCCAGGATGCCGAGAGCATTCCCGGCCTCACCTGGCCCGATCTTGTCTTCGGCGAGGAACTGACTGTTTTCCTCGGCAAGCGTGAGGTGAAGCTTTATCATCTGGGTGCCGGCCACACGGCGGGCGATATCGTGGCCTGGGTGCCCGATGCGGAGGTGATGTTCTCCGGCGATCTCGTGGAATTCCACTCGGCCTGCTATTGCGGCGATGCGCATCTGCGCGACTGGCCCGGCACGCTCGACATGATCCGCGGCTTCGATCCCAGGGCCCTCGTTCCCGGACGCGGTGACGCGCTGACCAACCGCGCCACAGTGCATGAAGCGATTGCGATGACGCGTGATTTCGTCTCGTCGCTCTATACCACGGCGGAGCTCTCCGTGGCGCGGGGCCGCAGCCTGAAGGAGACCTATCAGGAAGCGCGGGCGGTGATGGATCCGAAATTTGCCGATTTCGCCATCTACGAGCACTGCCAGCCCTTCAATGTTGCGCGCGCCTTCGACGAGGCCTCGGGCATCGACCATCCGGTGATCTGGACGGCGGAGCGCGACCGCGAGATGTGGGCCGCGCTGCAGGGCTGAGCGCCGATCAAGGCGCCGGAGCAATCCACGCCCTGCGCCCGCGCTCACGGATCAGGCCTTGACAGCGCCGGCGAGGTGATCGACTGCCGCCTGCACGCCCCCGCGCTCATGCGGCACGTCGAGCGCTTGCAGGGCCATCTCGACCGCGCCGAGCATGCCGAGCACCATCGGTGCGTTGGTATGGCCCATATGCGCCAGCCGCAGTGCCTTGCCGGAGAGCTCCCCGATCCCGACGCCGACGACGACGCCGCAATGCATCTTGCAATATTCGAGGATCGGCTCCGGCATGTAGCCGTCGCCCATCAGCACGCAGGTGACCGAATCGGCGCGGGCCTGCGGCACTTCGATGTTGAAATCGAGCGCCCCGCCGCGCGACCAGACCCCGACTGCCGCCCGCGTCGCCTCGGCGAGCAGGCGATGGCGGCGCCAGACCGCGTCGAGCCCTTCGTCGAACAGCATGGCGAGCGCCTCGCGCAGGCCGAAGAGCAGATGTTCGGGCGGCGTGCCGCAGTATTTCTGATAATGCTGTGGGCCGTGGCGCTCGGTCCAGTCCCAGTAGCGCGTGCGCAGATCGGCGCGGGCATGGACATCGAAAGCGCGCTGGTTATGCGCGACGAAGCTCAGGCCGGGCGGGGTCATCAGGCCTTTCTGCGAGCCGGAAAGCGCGACATCGATGCCCCAATCGTCCATCGAAAAAGGCACTGTGCCCAGCGAGGCGATGGTATCGACCATGTAGAGCGCCGGGTGGCCGGCAGCGTCGATGGCCTTGCGGATGCCGGCAATGTCGTTGGCGACGCCGGATGCGGTGTCGATCTGCACCACCAGCACGGCCTTGATCCTTTGTGCGGTATCGGCGCGCAGGCGCGCCTCGACGGCCCCGGGATCGACAGGCCTGCGCCAGGATTGCTCCAGCACCTCGACATCGAGGCCGAGCAGCCCGCCCATCTCGCCCCATCCCATCGCGAATCGCCCGCTTTGCAGGACGAGGACCTTGTCGCCGCGCGAGAGAACGTTGGTCAGCGCAGCTTCCCAGGCGCCATGGCCATTGGCGGCATAGATGTAGCAATGACCCGCGCTCGTGCCGAAGATCCGTTTCAGCCCGGCGAGGCAGTCATCGGTGGTGGCAAGCAGGTCGCCGGCATAGATGTCGATGGCCGGGCGATGCATGGCGGAAAGGACACGGTCGGGAACCGTTGTCGGGCCGGGTATCGAGAGAAGCTCACGCCCGTTGGCAACTGTCATCGTGGAATCCGATCATGCTTGACGAAAAGTATGCATGATCGTTGGCGAGGCATGACGCAAAGTCCAGCCCACATTTGTCGCAGCGCTCATGGTGTCTGTGCACGAAATACCCGCAGATGCGTGCCATTTCGCAACGGCTGCGTAGGCCTTCGGATTTCTTTCCGGCTCCCATGGCCGGATGCGGTGCGCATGATGCGCGAAACCAACTGCGATACACAATTATAAGATGAAAAGTTGAAGCAATCCGCGAAAATCGCAGATCGTGTCGTCGCCCTCAGCGGAACATGTAGCCGAGATAGCGTTTGGAATCGATCGGATCGTAGCCGAGTTCGGTCCGCAACTTCTTGCGCAGCTTGCTGATATGGCTTTCGACCACGCATTCATCGACGTTTTCGTTGAAGACACCGTATATCGCGTTGAATATCTGTGCGCGCTGGACACGTTTTCCACGATTTCGCACCATGTATTCGAGAATACGACGCTCGCGCCGCGGCAGCATCAGTGTCTCGCCACGGATCTCCGGGTCGCGCCCGTCGAAATAGATCCGCATCTCGTCGATCTCGCACATTTCCGCGCGTTCGAGCGTCCGGCGATTGAAGGCACCCACACGGGCCATGATTTCCTTCACATGGATGGGTTTGCGCACCACGTCGTCGACTCCGGCGGCGAAGAGGCCGAGCGTCTGCTCCAGCGAATTGGTGTCGTTCATGGCGATCACCGGCGCCTGGCAACGGCTCTTGGCGAGACGCGGATAGCGTTCGCGCTCGGCACAATCGCCCAGCAGGATCGCTTCGATCGCGGAGACGTCCGGATCATCGGCTGCGCTGATCCAGTCATGGAAATCGCCCGGCTTGAAGCCCATGGCGGCCACGCCCTCGCGATCGAAGCCGGTTCGATACCCGGTCGTCACGAGGTCCCTGTCATCAACAATGACGTACATCGATTACCCCCTTCTTGGTTGGTAATCGTATTGGTAGTCATCCGGAGAGCGATAGCAAACGGAAAGGTCTTAATTTTTGTTAGTAAATTTGCGCAAGGTTCAGATGAGTTTTCTGTCGAAGGCACAATGTGTTTCAAAATTATCCGAAATTCGTTTCTTCCTGGGGCATGGTTGTCCTGTTCCAATACAGTTTCGTCTTGTAGCCGACTTTGGCGCGCACGTATAGCCGAGCTGCAACGGCTTTGCACGCAACGGTTAAGCCCTTCTGAAACGAATTGCAGAGATCGCTTGCCCGGGCCTGATGCCGGAGCCGGCCTCGTCCTTGTGGACGCCGCCCGGGAGCTGTTGCGCGATGGCTCGCCATATGCGCAATTCGCGCTAGTATCGGGTAGCCAGTTCCAAATTCATGAGGGAGCGCGCTTCGTGGCCTTGAATCTGCTCAAGCTCTGTGTCGGCGCCGAGTCGATCCGCGATCTGGAGGAATGGATCGAGGAGACACGCATTCTCGCAAAACGTCTGGGCCGCTCCTTCGAGCAAGCGCATACGACGCGTATGGTGCCCAAACGCGCCGGTGAGATCGTCGGTGGCGGCTCGCTCTACTGGGTGATCAAGGGGCAAATCAGCGCGCGCCAGAGACTCGAGGCAATCCGCCCCTTCAAGGATGGGGCCGGGATCGGACGCTGCCATCTCGTGCTCGCGCCGAAAGTGACTCCGGTCGAGCCGCGCCCCTGCCGCCCGTTCCAGGGCTGGCGCTATCTGGAGGCGAAGGATGCGCCCGCTGATCTCACCCGTGAGGCGGCGCAGGGGCTGGCCGCCATGCCGGAGGATATGCGCCGCGAACTGGCCGAGCTCGGCTTGCTGTGATCGCGTGCCTTGAACCGGTGCGGCAAATGGCTAGGCTGTGTGGCAGGCGACACGGATGGGGGATTCGCCTTGGCTGAACGACCGGCGGAGCAAGTGTGCGTGAGCGGTGATCAGGCGCAGAAAGTCGCCGAACTGGAGCGCGCCCTGCGCGACAAGGGCGTTCGCATCACGCGCCAGCGCGCAGCTTTGCTCAGCGTTCTGGCTGCGGCAGGGGACCATCCGGATGCGACCGAACTGCATCGCCGTGCCCGGGAGATCGACGCCTCCGTCTCGCTCTCCACCGTCTATCGCACGCTCAGCCTGCTCGAGGACCAGAGCGTCGTCCAGCGACACGCTTTCGAGGGGGCGCCCTCGCGTTTCGAGACGGCGGACGCTGCGCATCACGACCACATCATCGACCTTGAAACGGGCGATGTGATCGAATTCTACTCTGAACGCATCGAGCGCCTGCAGGCGGAAATCGCGGCTGAACACGGCTACGAGCTGGTGCATCATCGCATGGAACTGTATTGCCGAAAGGCCGGCCCGCGCGCGGGGAAGCGCGGACGCCGTCGGCGAAGCGGGGGCGATGTCGAAGGCTGATCGCCCCTCAGCCGCGCCCCAGCCGGATGGCCGCCATGCTCGCCGCGATCGCGCCGCCGGCGAGCATCGCTGCACCAAGCGCGAAGAGCGTCATGTGGCTCTGCGTCAAGCCGAAGATCCAGCTCATCAGATACCCGCCACCGGCCTGAGCCAACGCGAAGGCGATCGTCATGGCGCCGAACAGCCGCGCCTGCGCGGGACCGTGTGCCAGCATCGCCGCGAGTCCCGCCGCGAGTGCGACCATGCCCGGCGTCAGCGCGCCGACGAGAAAGGCCGAGAGTGCGAGGAAAGGTGCCTGCGTCGCGGCGAGCGGTAGGGCTACTGCAGTGGCCTTCAGGACAAGCGCCCCGATGAAGCTCGGCATCAGCCCGAACCGGCTAGCGATCAGCCCGCAGGTCGGTGCGCCGATGACGGCACCGGCTCCGAATACGGCCCAGTAGATGCCGCCGGCGAATTCTCCCTGATCGAGTCCGCGCGCGATGAAATCAGAAAGGAACAGCGTATGCGGCACGAAGCCGATTCCATCACTCGCATAGGCGAGGATGACCAGAAGCACCGTCAGCCGGCCGGGCAGTGCGACGCAGGAGGGGGCGGAAGGCAGCGCGGCTTGCGGCCACAGCCGCCAGGTTGCGGCAGTGAGGGCACAAGCGGCGATCCCGAGGGTGAGCCAGGCAACCACCAGCCCCGAGGCGGCTATGGCGGGCAGGAGCGTTCCCGAGAGAATGATGCCGAGACCGACACCGACGAAGATCATGCCCGAGACCCGGGGGCGCGCTTCGGTGGCGGTGGCGGCGAGGATCGTGGCCGGGCCGAGCACCATGATGAAGGCACCCGCCATCCCCGCCACGAAGCGCCACGGCGCCATCCAGAAGAAACCCAGCGGCCAGGCGCAGGCGATCAGGCTGATTGCCGCCGCGACCAGTGCGCCGTTGAGGATGGCGATGCGCTCGCGGCGCGCAGCGAGCGCCTGCGCCACGAGCGCGCCGGCGAGATATCCTGCCAGATTGGCCGCACCGGCATAGGCTGCCTGCGTCTCGCTCAGCCAGTCCTGCGCGACCAGCGCTGGCAGCAGCGGCGTATAGGCGAAGCGCCCGAGCCCCACGCCGACGAGCACGGCCAGCAATCCGGGAAGCCAGAGCGGGCTGCGGGCGATGGACATGCAGTCGGCTTTCGATCCTGATCAGGCGGGTGAGGACATGCGTAACGCATCCTCTAGCGCCGATCGGCGCTGTGGAATACCCGTTTTCGCGTCGCGCCGGGCTCAGTAGGTGGCGCGCCCGCCGGAGAGATCGAAGACCCCTCCGGTGGTGAAGGAATTGTCCTGCGAAGCGAGCCAGGCGACCATCGCCGCCACTTCCTCGGTCTGTACGAAGCGCCCGCGCGGAATCTTGGAGAGCATGAAACTGATGTGCTCTTCGCTCATCTGGTCGAAGATGCGCGTGCGTGCCGCCGCCGGAGTAACGGTGTTCACTGCGATGTCATGACCTGCGAGTTCCTTGCCCATCGATTTCGTCAGCGCGATCACCGCCGCCTTGGACGCCGAATAGGCCGAGGCATTGGGATTTCCCTCCTTGCCGGCAATGGAGGCAATGGTGACGATGCGCCCGTACCCGGCCTCGATCATGCCCGGGATCAGCGCCCGGCAGCACAGCCAGGTCCCGTCGACATTGATGCGCATCACCCGGTTCCATTCGTCGATCGGATATTCCCAGCTCGGCGCATTGGCCCCGGCAATGCCGGCGGAGGTGACAAGGATCGCGACGGGCCCGTCCGCGTGCGCGGCCTGCGCCGCGGCCTCGACCGAAGCGTTGTCGGTCACGTCGACGGCGCGGGCGCTCACGCCTGCGCCGATTGCCTGCACGGTCTCTTCTGCGAGCGCGCCATCGCGATCCCAGATCTCGACCTGCGCACCGCCCGCGACCAGCCGCTCGACGACTGCGCGTCCGATCCCCTGCGCGCCACCGGTCACCACCGCCTTGCGGCCCTTCACATCGATATGGTTCATACCCGTCCTCCCCGAAGTGTCATATGATTATCCATTCGCGCCTTCATCCCTGAGGGGAGGGAGCCACGCCTACATGCAGTGCTCGCCCTGGTCTTTCTCCCTGAGGGGAGGGAAACGGCTTCATTCACGAAGCAATCGTCCCTGTTCCTGACAGAATAGGCGCGCCGCAGCGGGATCCGATAGGTGCGTGCATGCGCGAAGGGCATTGCCCTCGGCGCGCAGCATCGCGCGGCGCGGCCCGTTGCGCGGCGGGGATACCCGGTGCAGCATCTGCTGCCACACGACGGATAGAAGGGGAGGGGCGCGATGCGCATGAGCCCGCAGGATATCGAGGCCGGCGCACGGGCGATCCTGTTCGCCCTCGACGGCGTTCACCAGATTCCCCGCTTCAGCATGCGGAAACCGGCGCCCGATCTCGACGAGGCCTATGCCATCGCCGCAGCCGTCGTGGCGCAGCGCGTCGCGCGGGGCGAGCGGCCTATCGGCTGGAAAGTCGGATTCACCAACCGCACGATCTGGGACGAATACGACGTGCACGCCCCGATCTGGGGGCCGATCTACGATTCCACCATCGCGCCCGCCGCGGACGGCATCGCCCAGTGCAGCGCCGCGCTGTTCTGCGAGCCGCGCATCGAGCCGGAGATCGCCCTGCGTCTCGCGCGCGTCCCTGACCCGCTGATGGATGACCGCGCGCTCCTTCGCTGCGTCGACGGCATCGCGCACGGGTTCGAGATCGTGCAATCGCTCTTCGCCGATTGGCGCTTCGCCGCGAGTGACACGGTGGCGGGCTGTGCCTTGCACGGCTGCTATCGCCACGGACCTTTCACTCCCGTCGATGGCGCTGATCCCGATGCCTGGTGTGAAAAGCTTTCGCGGTTTCGCATCGCGCTCAGCTGCAACGGCGTCGCCATCGACGAGGGCGGGGCGGAGAATATCCTGGGCGGGCCGTTGCAGGTGCTGCGCCATCTCGCGCAGGGGCTCGCGGACAATCCGCATGGTTGGGAACTGGGTGTCGGTGATATCATCTCGACCGGTACCGTCACACGGGCATTTCCGGTGAAGGCGGGCCAGCATTGGGAAAGCGTGATCACCGGGCTGCCGCTGTCCGGCCTGGTCCTCGAGATCCGCTGAGCCTGCCCGACCGCTGAACAGGGGAGAAATGATGAGCCTTTCTGCGGATATCCGGATCGATCTCGATCGTTTTGCGCAGACTCTCGAGGCCTCCTCACGCATCGGCGCGGGGCGCGAGGGCGGTATGGCGCGTCTGGCCCTCAGCGACGCTGATCGCGAGATGCGCGATCTCTTCGTCGCCTGGTGTCGCGAGGCGGGGCTCACGGTGCGTGTGGATGAGCTCGGCAACATCTTCGCCCGCCGGGCCGGTCGCGAGGACGATCTGGCGCCCGTCCTGGTCGGCAGCCATCTCGACACCCAGGCCAATGGCGGGCGCTTCGACGGGATCGTGGGCGTACTCGGCGCGCTGGAACTGATGCGCCGGCTCGATGATATCGGGCATCAAACCCGGCGTCCGATCGAGATCGTCAACTGGACCAATGAGGAGGGCGCGCGATTCTCACCGCCGATGATCTGCTCGGGCGCTTTCGCCGGCGTGTACGATCGTGACTGGGTGCGCGCGCGTCGCGCCGATGACGGACCGACGCTGGGTGAGGAATTGCAGCGCATCGGCTATGCAGGGGAAGCGACGGTCGGAGGCTTCGTGCCCGATTCCTGCTTTGAA
>NZ_DATGCW010000214.1:0-8766 GCF_035311605.1 Saliniramus sp. | reverse complement strand
CGCTCCCCGAGAACGCGTCTCGACGGCAGGGCCAGCGTGAATTCGTTGCGTATGAGGCCTCCGCGATCGACTCGCGTGGAGCGCGCGCCAAAGCCACGAATGCTCCCTGACGATCCGAGGACGAGCTGGTCGTCGGCATAAAGCGGCGCGGTGGTAAACTGCCCCGATACCGTCGTCTGCCAGATTCCGAGATCCTCAAAACCGCGCACGTATTGCGCGAAACCATCGAACTTCCAGAGTTGCGCGCGCGGCGTATCCGGCATCAGGATGTCAGGATCGCGCGTCGCATTGAACAAGGTGAGCCCCCGACTGATACCGAAGCCCGTATTGAACTGCTGTCGCTCGCCCGGCGTCGCGCTACGCGTCAGCCCGAGTCGGGCGACAGTGAATTTCTGCGGCGTCAACTGCGTTTCATTGACGAAACGATCGCCGCGGCGAATGTCGAGACGCGTGTCGAAGCTCAGACTGCGCCGTGCATTGCGCACGAGTTCGCGGTCATATCGCACGGACAGGACGCTGTTTTGCGTGAATAGCCCGGCGAAGGGCGTGATCTGCTGGTAGGATTCCGAGTAGCTGCCATCAATGCTGAAGCGCGATTGCCGCCACGGCACCACGATCCCCGCCGAGATTTCATTGGAATTCTCGCCGCCCGCAACCGTAAAGCGCCAGGAATCGTTGACACCGACCAGATTGTCCTTGGCCAGATCGAAGCGCAATCGCTGGCTGATCGTGCGCCCCGACCCGGTCAGCGCCATGGCATTGCGCTCATAGCCAAAATCGAGGCGGAAGGCGTCTTCCGGATTGTTCTCGATGACGACGACGGACGTCGCTGGCTCATCGCCGGGCTCGAGACGTGCCCGGGCACGCCCGGAGGCGACGGAGTTGATGCGCTCGATCCCCTGCTGGATATCCTCGATATCGAGCACCTCGCCCGGCGCAATGGCAAAGCTCGCAAGGGTCTTCGCTCCAGGCCGCCGCGCGCCGTCGATGATCTGGAAGCGGTCGAGCGGATCGTCGATGATGCCGAACAGGGCCGAGATATTGCCGAGGAAATCCCAGGGCCCCTGCGAACCCGCGATCGCCTCGCGCGCATGGCCGAAGCGAGCGCTGAAGCCGCGCCCGGCAATGCCCTGATCCTCGCGATAGTGGATCGCGGCGATGCGGCCGGGTATCACGTCGATGAGCAGGCTGCCGCTGGCGCGAATATCCTGCTCGGGCAGATAGCCCTGCGTGGTGATCAGCCCGGCTTCGGCATGGGCTTCGTTGATCGCACCGACCACGGCCTGCGCGACTTTCATGCCGACGCAATCTGCCGCATGCGGCGCAATCGCAGCACGGATTGTCTCACGCGGGATCAGGAATTCGCCGGCGATCACGATCGTCGCGACCGGGAAGCACTGCCCGGCATCAGGGCTGTCCAGTGTCTGCGTGGTGATGACGATGGGCTCGTCAGCGGCCCCGGCGACCATCTCGGCCTCCGCAAGCGCAGCTTTCGGCATCGCGAGCAGCGCCAGGCAGGCGGCGAGACGCAAGGCGGAACGCGGCTGGCGAAGCGCGTCTCTCTCGCACGCATTCTTCATGGCAACCAATCCGCGAACAGGCCGATGCGCTGCGCCGCCACGCCGCCTCTCGGCACGCGGTTTTCGAGACGATCGAACCCGGCCGTCGCCGCAACGCCGACGGAGCCATTGATTTCTCCGGCCATGACGCGAACGGGCAGCGTGCTTCGAAGCAGCACTTCGCCGCCCGAACTCATGATCGTCCCACCTTTCGGATCCTGCGCGAAGACGGCGCGCGGACCAAAGAACAGGCTGTGCAGACCGATGGGCAGATTCGTCACCGACGGCAGGAAACGCGCCTCGGTGGAAATGAACGGCGCATCGAGCTCCATATTGCCGAGGGCGAGGAGCGAGCCGGCATCGTTACGGATCGACTCGGTCGCAGTGATTTCGAGCCCTGCTGCCGCGCTGATCGCGCCGCCCAGAACGTCCGCCGTGGAAAAGCCGCGCGACCAGCAGACGATGCGGCAGCGCTTGATCAGCGAGAACGACCCCGATGGTGCAGCCAGATTGTGCACCCGCGCAGCGTTGATGATCGCAGGGCCGTCTAGCGCGAAGATATTGCCGCTGTTGAAGATATCCGGGGCGTTGATGCGAATGCTCTCGCCGGCGATGCTCGCGATTTCGCCGGGGATGGCAGCGCGCCCGAAATCCCGGCTCACCCGGACGGTCCGCGGTCGCCCGAAGAAAAAGGAGAACAGGCCGCGCGGACGGTGAAGGATCTGGACACGCGGACTGCGCGGTGCACTGACGCGGGTGACGTTGTCGATCCGGCTCGAAGCCTCCAGATCAATCGTCGCATTGGCCAGAAGCCGGGCATTGTCGTTGCGAATCCGATCGGCTCGCGCATGAAGGTTACCATCGGAGGCGAAGACGATGGTGAGACGGTCGGCGCTCTCACCGACAAGATTGATCGCATCCGATGCCAGCAGTGTCACGCCGCCCTGCGAATCCGGATCGGTGCCGGACCGACTCACCCCGGTCACCCGACCCGTGATCGCGATATCCCCCAGATCCGCCCGCAGCGTGACGGCACCTGACAGCGATTCGACCCGCGCCTCGCGCTCCGGCGCATTGAGGATGGCGATGTCGCGCGCGCGGATGGCAAGATCGCGCTCGGCGCGTACCGTGCCGCCGTCGAGCCGCACCTGCCCCTGGCTGTCGATGGCGAATTCGCCGATCGAGGCGAACCCCGCACCCGCGAAGGATACGCCGGCACCCTCGGCCGAGACGGCGACCGAAATCCGGCTCGCCGTCAGCGAACCGCGTGGCGTGACGTCGACCAATACGGAGCCGTCCGCCCCCGGCAGATCCGTGCGCGCGACATAGGGCGATGTCGTCGTACCGGGGATGACGCTCGAATCATGGCTCAGTTCGGCATTTCCGGCTACAAGCGCGATATCGGCGAAGGGGCTGGTATTCTCGTTGAGCACCGCCCCTTCGATGCGCAACCGCCCGGCGGCGAGTTGCAGGCTCGTCATCGCCCCTGAAAGCCCTTCGGGCCCGATCAGGATGTCGGCATCCGGGTCGGTTGTCGTCACCACGTTCGTCTGCCCGCCCGAGACTTCGAGGCGCGCCGGGCCGGCATTCAGGGTCACGCCGCCGGTATTGATGAAACGACCGCCATCGACGGTGATTCCATTGGGATTGGCCAGTATGAAATGCGCGCGCGTGCCGAGCACTTCCAGCGGCCCGCTGATCACGGAGCGGTTGGCCGAGGTCACCTCGGAGAGGATGGTCCGCGCACCGATGAGGCGATTGTCGAGATCGACGCCGGCGGTGCCCACCGAGAAATCCGTGAAGCTGTTGCGGCTGATATCGCCCGCCCCGGCGGGGGCGATCCCCACGGTGGCGCGCCCGCTGCCATCGATGGTCACGGTCGTGGCGGTGCCGCCATCGGGCACAACCTGCCCTGATGCAGGCGGTGCCGCGAGTGCAGCGATCATCGAAAGGCCGAAGCCCAGCGCTGGCCTGAAATCCGGATTCATGAGCTGCGCTCACGCAGGGCCTGGAAGGCGGCGGTAAAGCCGATGAGGGAGACGTCGAGATCAACGGGCTCGTCGCGCGCGGTCCAGATCCGGAACCGCGCCGTCAGTCCGGCGCGAAACGCTTGCAGGATCTTTCCTTCGAGGGGAAAGCCGGCATGGCAACCGGATGGATCGCAGGTCTCGTAGAGGATGCCGACCGGCGGCCGCTCATCAACGCGCAGCTCGATCCCCGGTGCGAGGTAACCGCGCAACGGTACCGAGACGATCGCCACATAGCTGCCCGGCGCATCCCCCGGCAATCCGGTCAGCAGGAAAACCGTCTGGCCACTCTCCGCGACGGCGAGGCGTTGGCTGATGCGGCAATCCTGGGAGGCTCCTTGCGCCTGCGAGGCTTCGTCAGCATCAGCGCTGGCATCCTGCGCCTCAGCCGTCCGGCAAACCAGCTCCCAATCATCGAAGCGCCGGGTCTCGACTGAAGCCTGCGCCGGGTCAGGCGTACAGGCGAGAGCGAACACGAGACCAAACAGGGGCAACGCCAAAGCAATGCGGATTGCCGCGCATCGCGCAATCGCGCGCGCAGCGCCGTCGTCAGCCGGAGCGCGCGCGATGCCGGGGCCAGCTTCGACCCTGCGGAGAAACAGCGCATATGCCTTCATCTGAAAAATCGACCCATTCGAGTAGCACAATCAAAGCTGGCATTCTCAGGGTCGGATAGACGACGGAGGCGGATTCCTCAACCCCATGCCACTAAAAATAAACTGATTATCATTTTAAGTTGCATGCCCACACATCGCTTTCTCGCGATGCGTCACACCGCTCCGCTTTTGGGGTGAAGCCGTTCCGGTCGACCAGATACGACGCCACGCAAGGTACCGGTGCTGGGCCGGAGCGCGAGCTGCCCCGGCCGCGTCCTTGCGATCACGGAATCGGGATTTCGCCCACTGCCTTGGGGACGTGGTAGCCCTTTTGTACCGCCGGGCGGTTGGCAATCTCGGTGTACCAGCGCTTCACGTTCGGAAATTGCGCGAGATCGATCTGCTGCCACTCATAGCGCGAGATCCACGGCCAGGTGGCCATATCCGCAATCGAATAATCACCGGCGAGATAGGCGTTGTCGGCGAGGCGCTTGTCGAGCACGCCATACAGCCGCGCCGCTTCCTTCGCGAAACGCTCCTCGGCATAGGGCGCCTTTCCCGGGTTGAACTTGAGGAAATGGTGTACCTGGCCGAGCATAGGGCCGGCACCACCCATCTGCCACATCAGCCATTCGATCACACGGTAGCGCGCCTCGCCCTCACGCGGCAGGAACTTGCCGGCCTTGTCCGCGAGATAGATCATGATCGCGCCCGATTCCATCAGCGCCATACCGTTATCCTGATCAACGATGGCCGGGATCTTGTTGTTGGGGCTGATCTTCAGAAATTCCGGTGCGAACTGGTCGTCATTGCCGATGTTGATGGCGTGTGCCGAGTAGGGCATGCGCAGCTCTTCGAGCAGGATCGAGACCTTGCGCCCGTTCGGCGTCGTCCACGTGTAGAGATCGATCATGCGTGGCTTCCTTCCCTGTTCTGATTGTCGCAGCCACGATAACACGATGCGCGCCGGGACGGAGGCAGGCCCGCGCAAGTTCCGGTTTGCCGGAATGCCGATGCGGCAAACAGGATCAGGCGATCCGGCTCAAGCCGCGCTTCTCGAAGACGGCATTGATTCCCTCCACCAGCAATTCCTGGACAGTCGTCTCCTCGTCGAAGCCGATGCGCTTGAGCTGCCTGAGCGCTTCCGGCTCAAGATAGACGGTGGCGACGCGCTTGCCCTCCCGGGTCTTCGCCACCGGATATTTGCGCTTGGCTTCAGGTTCTGCTGCGGGAACCGGGGAAGCAGGCAAGCCGGGAGCCGACGCTGCAGAGACCTCGGCGGTTGCTGCTGCGGTATCTTCGTCTTCGACGAGTTTCGGCCCGCGGGCCCCGAACAGACTGGCGCGCTTGCTCATGGTTCAGTCTCCCTTTTGATCCGGCCAAGCGCACGTTACGCGCTTTTGCGCATCTTCGAGCCGGGAAGGCGCGAATCCAGCTCGATTTCCTTGCAGGCCCATGCGTAGATGTCGCGCAGCTCGCCTGCAGCCTTGCCGAAGGGCTCGAACTCCATCGCGGTGCGCCCGTCGATCACGCTGTGCGAGAAAGCGACGCGCTGATGCAGCACGAAGGGCGCGACCCGGCGACCATCTGCCTCTAGGCCCAGCCGCGATTCCTCAACCAACGGTGAGCGTACCGGCGCAGACGAAAGCAGCACCCAGGCCGGGCGCCGCGCGAGATCAGCCAGATCGCAGGTCGCGGCGATAGCATCAAGATCGAAGGCGGCGGGCCGGCAGGGGATCAGGATCAGATCCGCCGCACGCGCTGCCATCAAGGATGCCCTGTCAGCATTCGGCGCGGTGTCGATGACGAGCAGATCGGCGCCGTTGTTCTTCGCCGCCTCCGTTAGAAACGGCAGACGCTCGGCATGATCCCCGACGACTTCCGGCTCCTCGCGGCGCTTGTCCGCCCATTTTCGGGCCGTAGCCTGCGGGTCGAGATCGATCACCGCTGACCGATGACCGGCGAGATGTGCGCAGACCGCGAGATGGACCGCGAGCGTCGTCTTGCCGGCGCCCCCTTTCTGGGAAATGATCGCTATTGTCTTCATGTCTTCACGCTGGCTGGAGGACCTGCCCACATGCCTCCGTGCAGACAGCTTTGCGAATCGCATTGCCGGAAAGCGCGACAGCAGTGGGATACACATAGTCTTTCCGGTTCGTTGATTCGGAGCAAGAGCGTTCGCACCGTGAATGCGTCCCGGGCGTAATTCCGTGTGGATGAGGGCGGCACCTGTCTGCCCGACACGTTTGGAACAAATTAAGAATCAAATAGCGGGGCAATGTTGTCGAGATGACTTTCAAGGCGTGGCGCAAGTGTAGCAAGAAGCAATTGTTTCAAATTATTGTCAGAAAAAAACAGAAACTTAATAAATACTCACTTTGAATCAGATTTAATTGCAAAATAAGCAATTTAAAGAAATGATATAAATTGTCTCAATTCAGCGTATTTTCACCAAAGATTGAATTTTGCGATTATGCAATCTTTGATTTCGTGAACAAAAATCAAACGCAACCCGCTTGGATTGTCGGATTTTGACGGAATCGGCGCTGATCGCCGCGCATCGCAGTCGTCGCATCGCGGGCGACACATCGAAACCGGCAGGAAGGCTCATCCCGGAGCGCGCCTCCCCCCGAAGGCGCCGCCTTCCCGGAGCGTGAGCGTCACGAGCGCCAGCCAGATCACCCCGAAACAGAGATACGTCGCTGGCGTCGCGACCTGCCCGTAATAAACATACGATACCACCAGCTGCGTCGTCGGGAGGACGAACTGCAATGCGCCCATATTGAAGGCGCCGAGCCTGCGCGCAGCAAATGCGAACATGACGAGCGGTGCGAGCGAGACGATTCCGGCCGTCACCAGCCAGGGATAGGCGAGCAACTGCGAGGCAGCCGGGGCGTACGCGCCGAAATCAATCCTGATCGAGGCCAGAGCCAGCAGCATCGCGAGAACGGCGGTCTCGACGAAGAGGCCCTCGATCGGCGACAGGGGCGTGCGCTTCTTCAAGAGCGTATATCCGCCCCAGCTGGCCCCGATGGTCCAGTAGACCCAGTGCTCCAGCCTGCCCGCCGTCATCACCAGGGTGACGAGAGCGAGCAGGATGATCGCGATGCAGGCGATCCGTGGGCCGGTTCGCGGCTCGGCGAGAAAGAACAGCCCCGTCAGCATCACGAAGACCGGCGCGAGAAGATAGCCGAGGCCGCTCTCGATCACCGCCCCCTGCAGCGATGCCTGGATGAAGGTACCCCAGTTGATCGCCACAAGGATGGCCGCCGCCACGTGGAGCCCCACGACGCGCCCCGACAACCGCCGCAGCGAATCGTTCCCGCGCATGACGAACCAGCCGACGATCAGACCGAGCAGGATGAACGAGAACGCGATCCGCCAGATGACCAGAACGACGGGCGAAAGCCCGACGAACAGATGCCAGTAGATCGACGAAGCGCCGAGGATGAAATTGGCCAGAAAGGCCATCGCAAAAGGGAGAAAGATACGCGCGGTCATGTCAGATCCGCCAGTTCGCGCCTGTCAGAATGTCGCCATCCGAAAGATGTGTGCGACCGGTTACGGAGGAGTTGTCGAAGCGCGAGAGGCCGAAACATGCCAGATGCTCGGGGATCCGACCGGTTTCTGCGGCCTCGACCAAGCCGACGCCCAGCGCCGGTGCGAACTTGAATCCATGGCCGGAGAGCCCGCCTGCAAAGAGCTCATGCGGACCGCTCCAATCGAGAACATGGTTTTCATCCGTTGAATTTGTGAAATAGCAACCCTTACTGCGCGAGTGCATCAGCCGGGAGCCTGTAATTTTTGATAGCGCACCGCATATGTCTTCTACATAGGAGAGTGGGCTTTCATCTGCCGCATGGCCCGGCTCTAGCGGGAGAACCGGATAGTTGTGCCAACCGACTTTTATTTCACGCGGACCAGTGCGCATTCCATAAAGAACGCGCCCATCATAGCCTTGCAGCAGAAAGGCTTTTTCGAAGAGAGGTGAGCCGCCATCATGCTCAAACCAGTGACAATACACGCGTGCAGAGGTTAGGTGCCGTCCCGCGAGCGGATCATGTGCAAGCCAAGGACCGATACAACGAATAACGATCGTTTCAGCTTCGCGGGGTGTCGACACGGGCGCATTTTCGAGGATCGTCGCGCCCGAGTTGCGGCAATACATCTTCAGGGCCGCGAGCGCTTCATCGGCCCGCAGAATGCCGCCAGCCGCCTCCTCCAGAACGACGTTGTCAGCGGCATCACCGGCCAGAAGCGTACGACGCTCGTCGCGCAACCGGTTGACTTCAAGCCCGTGGGTCCTTGCGGCGGCTTCAACGCCGGCAATCAGCGCGCAGTTTTGTGAGCCCGCATAATAGATGCCACTCATATCCAGTATTTTTTTCGGAGACCTGCGATAGCCATTCCCATAGCTCGGCGGAAGTATGCGCCAGCGAAACATTGAGGTGGCCCCCATTCGTCGGACAGGTTTGCGGCCTGGATAAGCTGGTATCGGGTTTTGGTTTTCAAGCCGCAAGTTGAAGTAGGGGGTCAGCCTGATCCGGGGTTAACCCCGGATCAGGCTGGGCGCCGTTTTGACCA
>NZ_DATGCW010000213.1:0-2186 GCF_035311605.1 Saliniramus sp. | reverse complement strand
TGGGATTGCTGGGTACCTGGAGAATATTGAGCCAGAAGCCGGCGAGCTATCTGCGGAATTTGTAGGCGACAGGCCGGTTTCTACGGAATAAAAACGTATAATTCGGGCCTGAAACGGACCTGCGGCGTTTTTCATCTTCGATTCACGCTGATTGCAGACCGAAAACCCTTGCGCGGGAGCGTTACATTTTCCATATTACAAGGGAACGTCGCTTCCGGCGATAGCGGGAATAGCGCTGGCTCATTCAGAAGGATCACTCCAGATCCTGCGGAAGAGACAGGGCGCCCTGGGCAAGCGCCGGACAGGCATCTTCTGTAGAGGAATCCGATGCAAATCAACGAACAGAACCGTCATACCCAAGCTGCTGCCGCTTCTGCCGCGAGCGGAACCCGGGCGCGGTCGCAGGCCGAGATCGATCAGGGCCTGCGCGCGTTCATGCTCGGCGTCTACAACAACATGGTGATCGGCCTCGCCATCACCGGGCTGGTCGCGCTCGGCACCTACATGCTGGCAACCACGACGGCGCCCGATGGCAGTCTGGCGCTGACGTCATTCGGCGCAGCCGTTTACACCAGCCCGTTGCGCTGGGTGCTGATGCTGTCGCCGCTGGCCTTCATCTTCTTCTTCTCCTTCAAGATTGAGACCCTTCAGCCGCGCACGGCACTGATCATGTTCTTCGCCTTCGCGGCGCTGATGGGCATCTCGATGTCGTCGATCTTCCTGGTCTTCACCGGCCAGTCGATCGTCCAGGTGTTCTTCATCACAGCCGCCGCCTTCGGCAGCCTGAGCCTCTACGGCTACACCACGACGCGCAGCCTGTCGGGGATGGGGACGTTCCTGTTCATGGGGCTGATCGGTCTGGTCATCGCCATGGTCGTGAACATCTTCCTCGCATCGAGTGCCTTGGCTTTCGCCGTCTCGGTCATTGGCGTGCTGATCTTCGCCGGTCTTACCGCCTGGGACACGCAGCGTCTGAAGGAGATGTACCTGTTCAACAACTTCGACGCCGCGACGGCCACCAAGGCGTCGGTGATGGGTGCGCTGTCGCTCTACCTGAACTTCATCAACATGTTTCAGTTCCTGCTCATGCTGCTCGGCAATCGCGAGTGAGGAACGCGCCGGTTCGACCGGTCACGGACTGACGCAAAAGCCTCCGATCCCGCGGGATCGGGGGTTTTTTGTTTGAAACTCAAAAGCTTGGACGGTTCGTATCGCGGGTGGGCGACAAGCCTCTTGCGCGATGTTGCATCGCATATAAACTCACGTGGCAATCACGCGCTGAGGGATATGCGTCATGCCTGCAAACCGTCCGATCGCCAGGATTCTCGTGGCCAATCGCTCGGAAATCGCCATCCGGGTGTTTCGCGCGGCCAACGAGATGGGGATTCGCACCGTCGCGATCTGGGCAGAAGAGGACAAGTACGGGCTGCATCGCTTCAAGGCGGATGAATCCTACCAGGTCGGGCGCGGTCCGCATCTGTCGCGCGATCTCGGGCCGATCGAGAGCTATCTCTCGATCGAGGAGGTGATCCGCGTCGCGAAGCTCTCCGGCGCCGATGCGATCCATCCCGGTTACGGGCTGCTCTCGGAGAGCCCGGAATTCGCCCAGGCCTGTGCGGATGCCGGCATCGTCTTCATCGGGCCGAAGCCGCAGACCATGACGGCGCTCGGCAACAAGGTCGCCGCGCGCAATCTCGCCGTCGAGACCGGCGTTCCCGTGATCCCGGCCACCGAGCCCCTGCCCGACGACATGGCGCGGGTGCGCGAAATGGCCGATGCGATCGGCTATCCGGTCATGCTCAAGGCCTCATGGGGCGGCGGCGGGCGCGGCATGCGCACGATCCGTTCCGCTGAAAGTCTCGAACGCGAGGTGCTCGAAGGCAAGCGCGAGGCGAAGGCAGCTTTTGGCAAGGACGAGGTCTATCTCGAAAAGCTGATCGAGCGCGCCCGCCATGTCGAGGTGCAGATCCTGGGCGACAGCCACGGCAACCGCGTGCATCTGTTCGAGCGCGATTGCTCGATCCAGCGCCGTAACCAGAAGGTCGTCGAGCGCGCGCCCGCCCCTTATCTCGACGCTTCCCAGCGCGACGAGATCGCCGGCTACGCGCTGAAGCTCGCCGATGCGACGAATTATATCGGCGCCGGCACGGTCGAATTCCTGATGGATGCCGATACGGGCCAGTTCT
>NZ_DATGCW010000212.1:0-5947 GCF_035311605.1 Saliniramus sp. | reverse complement strand
GAAATCCGCTGCCACGAGGCTCGCGCCGCCGACCAGCGCGCCATCGACATCGGCGGCAGCCATCAGTTCGCGAGCATTTGCGGGTTTGACCGAGCCGCCATAGAGCAGCCGTACCCGTGCCGCTTCTTCCGCGCCGATTTTCGCGGCGATCGTCTCTCGAATGGCGGTATGCATTTCCGCGACATCCGCGACCGTGGGCGTCAGGCCGGTGCCGATGGCCCAGACGGGCTCGTAGGCGATGCAGGAATTGGCGCCGGTCACGCTCTCGTCGAGCAGCGCCGCGACCTGCTTGCCCACCACGTCGAGCGCCTTGCCGGCCTCGCGCTGGTCCTGTGTTTCGCCCACACAGGCGATGGCGACCAGCCCGGCGCGATGCGCCGCTCGCATCTTGGCGGCGACGGCGGCGTCGTCCTCACCGTAATATTGGCGGCGCTCGGAATGGCCGACGATGACATGCGTGGCGCCGCAATCGGCGATCATTTCGGCGGAGACCTCGCCGGTGAAGGCGCCGCTTTCCTTCGCATGGCAATCCTGACCACCGGCACCAATCGAGGATCCTTCGAGCGCCGTCGCCACGGCGGCGAGCAGTGTCGCGGGCGGGCAGACGAGCAGGTCGGTATCGGCAATGCCTCCGGCCGCACCCACGCGCAATTCGGCGACCATGTCGAGGAACGAACGTGTTCCGTTCATCTTCCAGTTGCCGGCAACAAGCTTGGGTTTTTGCCCTGACGCCATCGTGACCACTCCCTTTGCGGAAAACGCGATGCGGGAATAGCAGTTCCCCGGCAGTGCGGCAATCCGCCCGCTCCGTGCCATATTTCTGCGCTCGTTTGCGGCTGCACCCTTTCCCCGTGAGGGAAACTGCGGTATCGCGGGCACTTACAGGCGGTGCCCGCCCACATGCAACGAAGAAGACGGAACGCCCATGCTTCGCAATATGCGCAATGCCGGTCGCACCTGGGTCGGCAAGGTCGTCGCCGGTGTGCTGTTCACGCTGCTCATCCTCAGCTTCGCGGTCTGGGGGGTCGGCGACATCTTCCGTGGTGGCGCCAGCGCCACGATTGCCCGTGTCGGTGAGACCGAGATCACGGCGGAGATGGCCCGCCAGAGCTATCAGGATCAGGTGCGCCGTATCAGCGTCCAGATCGGTCAGCCGATCACTCCCGTGGAAGCGCAAGCTTTCGGGCTCGATCGGCAGGTCCTGTCGAACCTTGTCACGGAGGCCACCCTCGACGAGCGTGCACGGCAACTCGGCATTTCGGTATCAGACCAGCTTGTCGCACGTTCGATCATGGATGATCCCAGCTTCCAGAATGCCGCCGGCAATTTCGATCAGGGTCGCTTCCAGCAATTGCTCTTTTCCAACAGTCTCAGTGAGCAAGGTTACGTCGCCCAGCAGCGTGACGCGATCGCCCGCCAGCAGATCATCGCGGCACTCGCCGCCGATATCAGTGCGCCGGTCGCCGCCATGGAGGCGGTGCATCGCTATGGTGCCGAGCGGCGCGAGGCCCGCTTTCTGATCCTCGACGAGGCTGATGCCGGTGTCATTTCGTCACCGACCGAGGATCAACTCGCCGCTTTTCATCAGGAAAATATCGGTCGCTACCGTGCACCCGAATTCCGCGCGGCCACCGTCCTGCGGATCGACCCCGCCGATCTTGCCGACCCCGCCGCCGTCCCGCCGGAGCAGGTCCGCAGCTTCTATGAGCGCGAGGGCGAAGCCCGCTTCGGCGCCCCCGAGCGCCGTGAGGTTCAGCGCATCCCGTTCCCCTCCGAGCAGGAAGCGGTGGATGCCGCATCGCGGCTGGAGATCGGGGATATCGATTTCGAAGGTCTCGCAGGTGAGCGCGACGTCGCTGAGGATGTCCTGAACATGGGCATGATGGCGCGCGATGCATTTATTGATCCTGCCATCGGCGAGGCGGCTTTCGCGCTTGGGGAGGGGGAGGTTTCCGGCCCGGTTTCCGGTCGTTTCGGCCATTCCCTGGTGCGTGTCGTCACCATTGAGGAGGGCCGGGTGCTGCCATTCGATTCTGTCGAGGCCGAGATTCGCGATGAGATCGCGATCGACCGGGCGCGTGACCGTATGCGCAGCGTCTATGACGAGATCGAGGATCAGCGCGCCACCGCCCGGCCTCTGGCGGATATCGCTCGCGAGCGGGGCTTCGAGCCCCGTCTCGTCGAAGCGGTTGATGCGCAGGGCCG
Source organism: Saliniramus sp. (assembly GCF_035311605.1). Lineage (NCBI taxonomy): Bacteria > Pseudomonadati > Pseudomonadota > Alphaproteobacteria > Hyphomicrobiales > Salinarimonadaceae > Saliniramus > Saliniramus sp. The sequence continues at coordinate 3,742 of NZ_DATGCW010000212.1, read as the reverse complement.
TGATCCGGCGGGTAACCGGCTCGATCTGCCGAGTGCCGAGACGCTGGTGCCCGAGATATTCGATTCGGATATCGGCATCGACAACGCGGCGCTTCGCACCGATGACGGCGGCTATATCTGGTTCGACGTCACCGGCGTCGACCCCGCCCGCAACCGTGAGCTCGACGAGGTTCGCGAAGAGGTGATCGCCGATTGGCGCAGTGATCAGATCGCGCAGCGTCTGCGTGAGCGGGCGTCTGAGATGGTTTCGCAGCTGGACACGGGCGCGAATCTCCAGACGCTGGCGCAAGAAGCGGAAGGCGGTGTCGCGGCGATTGATGAGCTTTCGCGCGGGGAGGCTTCCGAGCCGCTCGACGAGCCTGCGGTGCGCGCCATCTTCGCCACCCGTGTCGGGGAGCATGGCACCGCGCCGCTCGGCGCGACGCGTCGGGTGGTTTTCACCGTCGATAGCGCCCGCGCGACGCCGTTCCTGACAACGACGCCGGCGGCGGACATGATCGGAGAGCGGCTGCAGGGTGATATCGCCGAGGATATGCTGACGCAGTTCATTGCGCAGTTGCAGGACGATGTCGGCGTGAGCATCAACGAGCAGGCCTATCGCGAAGCGATTGGTCTCGATTTCTGAGGCTCATGATGGACGTTACGCCCGCTTTCGATGATTTCGCGCACAAATATGAAGCGGGCGTAGCCACGCTCCTGCGGACGCGCCTGATCGCCGATCTCGAAACCCCCGTCGCGGCTTATCTGAAGCTGCGTGCAGCCCATTCCGGCCCGGCCTTCCTGCTGGAATCGGTCGAGGGCGGCGCAGTGCGCGGGCGCTATTCGATGATCGGGCTCGCGCCGGATCTGATCTGGCGCTGCCATGATGGCGCCTGCGCGATTGACCGTGCCGCGCTGTCGGGCGAGAAGGTTTTCACTCCCGATCCGCGCCTGCCGCTGGAAAGCCTGCGCGCGCTCATCGCCGAGAGCGCCATTCCGGAAGAGGCGGATCTGCCGCCGATGGCAGCGGGCCTGTTCGGTCATCTGGGTTACGACATGGTCCGCGCCATGGAGCGGCTCGGCCCGCCCAACCCGGATGTGCTCGGCGTGCCCGATGCGACCATGATCCGCCCGACCGTGATGGTCGTCTTCGACGCCGTGCGCGACGAGATCACGCTCGTCACGCCGGTCCGCCCTGCTGCCGGCGTGAGCGCGAAAGGCGCCCATGAGACCGGCATAGCCCGGCTCGAAGCCGTCATCGACGCGCTCGAAAAACCCGTCATCGCGCCCGTCGCGGCGGATCCCGCTGCGCTTCCCGCCGTGGCCGCCCGTTCCAATACGGGCGATGCGGAATATGAGGAAATGGTGGAGCGCGCCAAGGAATACATCCGCGCCGGCGACGCCTTCCAGATTGTGCTCTCCCAGCGCTACGAGGCGGATTTCACGCTTCCCGCATTCGCGCTGTATCGCTCGCTCCGGCGCATCAATCCGGCGCCGTTCCTGTGCTATCTCGATTTCGAGGATTTCCAGATCGTCTGCTCCTCGCCGGAGATCCTCGTGCGCGTGCGCGACGGCGAGGTGACCGTGCGCCCCATCGCCGGCACCCGCCCGCGCGGTGCGACGCCGGAGGAGGATCGCCGACATGCCGAGGAGCTGCTTGCCGATCCCAAGGAGCGCGCCGAGCATCTGATGCTGCTCGATCTCGGGCGCAACGACGTTGGGCGCGTGTCGCAATACGGCACCGTGGAGGTCACCGACAGCTTCTTCCTCGAATATTACAGCCAGGTGATGCATATCGTCTCGAATGTCACCGGGCGCCTCGATCCGCGTCATGACGCGCTCGAAGCGCTCGTCGCGGGCTTTCCTGCCGGGACGGTTTCCGGAGCACCGAAGGTGCGGGCGATGGAGATCATCGACGAGTTGGAGAAGGAGAAGCGCGGGCCCTATGCCGGCTGTATCGGCTATTTCGGCGCTGACGGGCAGATGGATACCTGCATCGTCTTGCGCACCGCCGTGGTCAAGGACGGCAAGATGTATGTCCAGGCCGGCGCCGGCATCGTCTATGACAGCGATCCCGCTTCCGAGCGGATCGAATGCGTCAACAAGTCCAAGGCCCTGTTCAAGGCCGCCGAGGACGCCGTACGCTTCGCCAGCCGCGGCCAGCGCGGCCAGTAAGGCGCCGCGATCCACACCTTGCGGGCGCGATATGCGCCGTACCCTTGCGGCGGACCTGTGCCCGGTCTATCACCACGGCCTCAACAGGAGACCAGCATGCGCCCATCCAAACGCCAGCCCGACCAATTGCGCCCTGTCACCCTCGAGCGCGGCGTCGCGCGCTATGCGGAGGGCTCTTGCCTCGTCTCCTTCGGTGAGACCAAGGTGCTCTGCGCCGCCTCCCTCGAAGAGCGGGGCCCGCCCTGGCTGCGTGGCACCGGCAAGGGCTGGGTGACGGCGGAATATGCGATGCTGCCGCGCGCCACGCATGAGCGCACCCGTCGTGAGGTGACATCCGGCAAGCCCTCCGGGCGCACGCAGGAAATCCAGCGCCTGATCGGGCGCTCGCTGCGCGCCGTGGTCGATCTGCACGCTTTCGGCGAGCGCCAGATCGTGGTTGATTGCGACGTGATCCAGGCCGATGGCGGCACCCGCACCGCCGCGATCACCGGGGCCTGGGTGGCGCTCAACGATTGCTTCGCCTGGATGATGAGCCGCTCGATCATCTCGATCAATCCGCTGAAGGACCACGTCGCGGCAATCTCCTGCGGCATCTACCGCGACACGCCGGTGCTCGATCTCGATTATGCCGAGGATTCCACCGCCGAGACTGATGCAAATTTCGTCATCACTGGCAAGGGCGGCATCGTCGAGGTGCAGGGTACGGCTGAAGGCAAGCCGTTCTCCGAGGAGGAATTCCTCTCGCTGCTGCGCCTCGCGCGTGGGGGCGTCGAGGAGCTGGTCGGCATGCAGAAGCAGGTGATCGCCTGAAGGTGATCGCCTGAAGATGATCGCCTGAAGCGCGCCGCGCTCTCGCAGGAATTGAAAGAGCCCGGCGATCTCCCGCCGGGCTCATTTTTTTTCTGACGCGTCGGTTCACACGGCGGGGACGGTGGGGCGCTCGGCTCTGCCACGCCCTTGCATCGCCATGATCGCGCCGATCCCGGTTATGCCGAGAATGGCGGCGAGGAAGACGTAGAGGCCGGCATCGCCGATCACGCCCATCACCAGAGCCGCCGCAGTCGGGCCGACCGTCGTGCCGAGGCAGAAGGCGATCAGGAGCGCGCCGCCGGCGCGGACGAAATCGCCCGGATCGAGCTGGTCGTTCACATAGGCGAGCCCCAGCGCATAGACCGGATGGCTCAGGCCGCCGACGATCAGGCTGAGCAGGGCGAGACCCCAGAAGCCCGGCGCGAAGACCGCGATGGCAAGGCAGGCCAGCGCCGAGCCGATGGCGGTCAGAAGCAGCATCGAGAGCCGCCCCATCCGGTCGGCCAGTGCGCCGACGATGGGATGGGCGATGGTCGGGCCGATCAGCATCGCCGCGATGAAGAAGGCGATCTCGGTCTGCGAAAGGCCGGCGCGTTCGCCATAGACCCCCGACATCCCGTAGAAGGCGGCGTTGACGGTGCCCGAGACGAAGCAGGCGAGGACGCCCAGCGGTGCGCTGGTGATCAGGCTGAGGAAGGGCATCGAACCAGGGGGGTTCTGATGCGGCTCCTCCAGCGGGCAGAGCATCAGCGGGATGATCGCGATGATGAAGAAGACG
>NZ_DATGCW010000211.1:0-13643 GCF_035311605.1 Saliniramus sp. | reverse complement strand
CGTGACTTCCTCCCTGCGGAAGCCATTTCGGAGATTCGCGACGTGCGCATCGATGCGGAGCGGCTGCGCCGCGCGCTGCTGATCGACGATAATGATCCCGATCCGTTCGGCACGTTTGCGGCAAGGCTCGGCACCACCGTCGAGAACGCCGCGCAAGCTTTCGGCAGCGCGATGGAAACGCTCGGAACGGTCATATCCGGGGCGGCTGCGATGTTCGGCTCGTGGGTCATGGAGCAGTTTCTTCGCAGACCGGCCCATTGACGCGAGCCTCCCCCGCAGCTTCGCGCACAGAAGATGGGCGAAGCTGCGGGGCGATCTTTGGGGCGGGATCGTTAGGATCGCTCCCCAGAGCACCCGCCATGATTTCAGATCCCGCGTTCTATCTCGCCGCGATTCCGGCGGTCATCCTCGTCGGCTTTGCCAAGGGCGGCTTTGCCGGCCTCGGCCTGCTGGCGCTGCCGCTGATGGCGCTGACGATTTCGCCGGTGCAGGCGCTCGCGATCATGCTGCCCATCCTGATGGTGCAGGATGTCGTCACGGTCTGGTCGTACCGCCATTCCTGGGACAAGACCAATATCCAGCGGCTCCTGCCGGGTGCGCTTCTGGGGATCGCCGCCGGCTATTTCCTCGCCGCTTACGTTTCCGAAGATGCCGTGGCGCTGACCATCGGTGTCGTCTCGGTAAGCTTTGCCATGCGCCGCCTCGTGCTGGAGCGCCGCGCAACCCTGCCGGTGGCGAGTGTCGCGGGGCCGATCGGTGGTGCGGTGTTCGGTGTGCTCTCCGGCTTTACCTCCATGGTCGCCCATGCGGGCGGGCCTCCGTTCCAGGTCTACGTCCTGCCGCAGCGGCTGCATCGCGAGATCGTGGTGGGGACCGGGGCAATCTTCTTTGCGATCCTGAACGTCGTGAAGGTCGCGCCTTTCTTCATGCTGGGGCAGTTTTCGCCGGAAAACCTCCTCACGTCGCTCGCACTGTTTCCGCTTGCCATCGCCGCGACGATCGCCGGGATCTGGCTGATCCGTCGTATCGACAGCGCGCGCTTCTACACGCTGATCTACATCCTCCTGCTCGGCGTCGGCGGCAAGTTGATCCATGACGGGCTCGGCGGGATGCTCGGCTGAGGCGACCGATCGGACGAAGCATGCGGCTTTACGCGATCCGATGCGCGTATCGCGGGCATTGCCAACGGCCGGTCGGGCATTCCATGCTCACGACAAGGATGCGGCGCGTCGTCAGTGCCGCGCATCAGGGGAGGAATGCGATGACTGGGCGGCTCACAGGAAAGATTGCCGTGGTGACTGCGGCGGGGCAGGGGATCGGGCGCGCGATCGCTGAGAGCTGCGCGGCCGAGGGCGCGCAGGTGCATGCCAGCGATCTCGATGCCGGCAAACTCGAAGGGCTGACCTGTGCCAGCGCCGATGCCCTCGACATGACCGATGGGGCGGCGATTGCCGCCTATGGCGAGAAGATCGGCGGTGTCGACATTCTGGTGAACTGCGCCGGCTACGTGGCGCACGGCACCGCGCTCGATTGCGATGACGCGGCCTGGGATTTCTCCTTCGATATCAACGTCAGATCCGCCCATCGCGCGATCCGCGCCTTCCTGCCCGGCATGCGGGCGCGCGGTGGTGGCTCGATCATCAACATCGCCTCCGCCGCCTCCTCGGTGAAGGGCGCGCCGAACCGTTACGTCTACGGCGCGACCAAGGCGGCTTTGATCGGCCTGACCAAATCCGTCGCCGTCGATTTCGTGCGCGAGGGCGTGCGCTGCAACGCGATCTGCCCGGGCACCATCGAATCCCCCTCGCTGGAGCAGCGCATCGTCGATCTCGCGCGCATGCAGGGGGTCTCCGAGGATGAGGCCCGGGCGCAGTTCGTGGCGCGCCAGATCATGGGACGGCTCGGCACCGCGCAGGAGGTGGCCTTCCTCGCGCTCTATCTCGCAAGTGACGAAGCCGCTTTCACCACCGGCGCGGTCCATATGGTTGATGGCGGCTGGAGCGCCTGATCCGGGAAGATCGGAACCGTCGTGCTTGTCACGGGTTGCAGCGAGATGAGACGATGTGATCTGTCGGTGGCATCGGCTTTTCGAGTTTGCGGCGATCGGAGATGAGCGTGGAATCGATCAGAGGCGATAATCGTCTGAAGCAGTTGCGTCTGCTGGCTTTGCGCGCGCTCGAAGCCAATGCGATGTTTCTGTTCTTCGCGGCGATCTACATCGCGCTGGCCTTCGTCGTGAGCTTCTTTCACGAGACACGCTTCTCGCTGGGCGTCTACAATCTCATGTGGATCGGTGGCGCGATCTTTATCTTCCTGATCGCCTACCTGGCCAACAAGCGGCGGGACGGATTGCTGGCGAGTATTCCGTTTCTTTCGCCAGGGGAGGATCGGCGCGGGCGTCTTCTGTTGTGGAGGCGCCTTGCTATCGCAGCGCCGGTGTTTTTTGCGCTGCCGCTTTTCGTTTCCGCCTTCACCTCGCTCAAGGCCTCGATCGGCACGATCAATCCTTATGCGCTCGATCACGTTTTCATGGAGATCGACCGTTTCCTGCATGGAGGCGTTTCCGCCTGGCGGATCCTGCATCCGGTTCTCGGCTATCCGATCGTTACGGCCACGGTATCGCTGCTTTACGAAGCGTGGTTCCCGGTGATGGCGTTCACTGTGCTGGCGGTGACGTTGTGGACTGAACGTCCGGCTCTGCGCAACCAGTTCCTGATCGCCTTCGTGCTGACCTGGGCCCTGCTCGGGACCTTCGCAGCGGTGGTCCTCTCCGCCGGCGGCCCTTGTTTTTATGGTCTTCTCTATCCCTATCGCGAAAACCCGTATGCGCCGCTGATGGCATACTTGCAGCAAGCCGATGAAATCTACCGCGTGCGCGCGCTCGACCTTCAGAATCTGCTTTGGGAGCAGTTCGAGGCGGGTGATTTACGCCCAGGCGGCGGGATCTCGGCAACGCCCAGCATGCATGTGGCGATCGCGACGCTGATCATGCTGCTCGCCTGGCGTGTCTCGCGCTGGCTCGGTATCGCAGCAGCGATCTTTCTCATCCTGACGATTGTCGCGACGGTGCATCTCGGCTGGCACTATGCCATCGACAGCTATATCTCGCTCGCCGCCGTACCGGCGATCTGGGCCTTCTCCGGGCGCGTGGCGGAATTCAACCTGCGTGGCATGCGCACCGTGCGTGGCTTCACGCCCGTTATTCCCGCAGTCCCGGAGGTGGTGACAGGCGGCGGGCGTCGCACGGACACATCCGGCGACATCCCTTTCCCTCCCGGCTGAGCCGCCATGATCTCGACAATGCGAAGGCCTGGGGTGTGCGAATGCTTGGGGTGGGCGAATGCGCATCGGGATTTTCGCCGACATGACACTTCTCCGGCGCACTTCCACCGGCTACACCTTGCAGAGAAAGCGCCAATGGCGCGAAGGCTGCAGGGAGCGCCCCATGAGTTTCATTTTTCCGCCGGCAGAACGCCCGGCTCTGCCGATCGCCGGTACCGATGCGCTTTTCCCGGTGCGCCGCGTCTATTGTGTCGGACGCAATTACGCTGCGCACGGGATCGAAATGGGCGGTGACCCCTCGCGCGAGCCGCCCTTCTTCTTCATGAAGCCGGCCGATGCGCTCCAGCCCGTCCCGGATGGACAGTTGGCCGAGCATCCCTATCCCCCGGGCACGGAAAACTATCATTTCGAGATCGAGATGGTGGTGGCGCTGAAATCCGGCGGGCGCGACATTCCCGTCGCAAAGGCGCTCGACTGTGTCTACGGCTATGCGGTCGGTATCGACATGACCCGCCGCGATCTCCAGGACGAGGCCAAGCAGATGCGCCGGCCCTGGGAACTCGCCAAGGGCGGCGATTGTTCCGGCCCTGTCGGCCCGCTGCACCCGGTCTCGCAGGTTGGCCACCCGGCGCGTGGTTCCATCGCCCTGGCGGTCGACGGCACCACGCGTCAGGATGCGGATCTGGCGGAGATGATCTGGTCCGTGGCCGAGCAGATCGCCTATCTGTCGCGCTATTTCGAGGTGATGCCCGGCGATGTCATCTTCTCCGGCACGCCCGCCGGCGTCGGTGCCGTGGCGCGCGGCGAAACCATGACGGCCTCGATCGACGGGCTGGGCAGCATCGCCCTGCGCGTCGTCTGACCAGCGCTCATCACAGCTTTCAGCGGAAGGAAACACCCATGTCCCCGGTCACTGCATTGCGCGACGGCCTCGATGCCGGCAAGCCGCTCCTGAGCGCCTGGTGCGGTATTCCGGAGCCGGCGATACCGGCCCTGCTTGCGAAGGAGGATTTCGATCTCGTCACCCTCGACATGCAACACGGGGCCGTTGATTTCGCGCAGACCCTGCGGGCGCTGCCGCTCATCGCCGCCACTGGCAAGCCGATGCTCGCGCGTATCCCGGTCGGTGATTTCGCCACCGCTTCGCGCCTGCTCGATGCTGGCGCCAGCGGCGTGATCGCACCGATGATCAACACGCTCGACGATGCGCAGCGCTTCGCCAGGGCGATGAAATTTCCGCCGCAGGGTGAGCGCAGCTGGGGGCCGCATGCAGCGCTCGCCCTCTCCGGGCTCACGGCGGATGCCTACTTCAAGCAGGCGAATGCTTTCTCGATTGCGCTCGCCATGGTGGAGACGCGCGAATCGCTCGCGATCATCGACGATATCCTCGCGACTTCCGGCATTGACGGCGTATTCATCGGCCCGGCCGATCTCTCCATCGCGCTGTCGGACGGGCGTGTTGTGGATGCGCAATCGCGGGAAGTCGAAGTCGCGCTCGATCATGCGGTGTCGCGCGCGCGTGACGCAGGCAAGGTTGCCGCCGTCTATGCTCCGACGCCGGAGCGCGCGAGTGCCTTGATGCAACGCGGCTTCGACATCGTCGCGCTCGGCTCGGACGTCAACCTCCTGCGTGCCGGCGCACAGGCCTGGATCGGTACTGCGCGCGGCGGCTGAGGGCAGGGCGGGCGGCGTTCGCGCCGGACCCACCGGTCGCGCGTTGCTGCCATCAACGAAAAAGCCTCCCGCAGGGGAGGCTCATCGCTCGTGGCCGATCCGGATGAAGCGCGTCAACTGGCGACGCGCTCCTCGTTTTCGTTGGGCTCGCGCAGCACATAGCCGCGACCCCAGACCGTCTCGATATAATTCTTGCCCTGAGAAGCATTGGCCAGCTTCTTGCGCAGCTTGCAGATGAAGACGTCGATGATCTTCAACTCGGGCTCGTCCATCCCGCCATAGAGGTGGTTGAGGAACATTTCCTTGGTGAGCGTCGTCCCCTTGCGCAGGGAAAGCAGCTCCAGCATCTGATATTCCTTGCCCGTGAGGTGCACCCGGGCGCCGCCGACTTCGACGGTCTTGGTGTCGAGATTGACGACGAGATCGCCGGTGGTGATCACCGACTGGGCGTGACCCTTGGAACGGCGGACGATCGCATGGATGCGGGCGACCAGTTCGTCCTTGTGGAAGGGCTTCGTCAGATAGTCGTCGGCGCCGAAACCAAGACCGCGTACCTTGTCCTCGATACCGGCCATGCCGGAAAGGATCAGGATGGGTGTCTTGATCTTGGCAACACGCAACGTGCGCAGAACCTCGTAACCCGACATGTCGGGAAGATTGAGGTCGAGGAGGATGATGTCGTAATCGTAGAGCTTGCCGAGATCGACGCCCTCTTCGCCGAGATCGGTGGTGTAGACGTTGAAATCCTCGGATTTCAACATCAGTTCGATGCTTTGCGCCGTTGCGCCGTCGTCCTCGATGAGAAGTACGCGCATGTTTCAGATCCCCAGCATGGCTCGAGCGTGTTCGGGCAAAGCGTCCTCACCCGTTCACCACGGTGTCCCCGTGGTGAGCGCCCCTTTCCGTCCGATTCGCAACGCTATGCCTCAATGGTTAACAAAACCTGATTCCGGTGTGCAAGCAGATAAATGCCGATTGCGAGCGAATCGGTATAATATCTTGACTCACCGACAGTTTTTGCCCTCCGAAGGCTTAACGTTCCGCATGAAGAAAACCAGCTAAGCGATTCACCAGACTCGCTTTCGCCCCGAGCTAACGCACCATGGCCCGTTAATCTCGGCTTCAGCAGTCTTAACGAAGCGAGTAAACGAAAGGTTAGCATCCGTGAAAGAATCATTGCGCAGCGACGGCAAATTTGCGGCAGCCCGCCGCGCGCTCGACGATATCGACGATATCGACGTTTACGGTCGCGTCGTCGCAGTGCGCGGCCTGCTGATCGAGATCGCCGGCCCTGTCGGCGCGATGCGACTGGGCGGGCGTATCGAGATCGATATCGATGGTGGCGCGAATGTTCCCTGCGAGGTGATCGGCTTCGAGGGCGACCGCGCGCTCGCCATGCCGTTCGGGAATCTCGACGGTGTCAGAAGAGGTTGCGCGGCGCATGTGCGCCGCGCCGCCGGCTCGGTTCGACCCGACCCGGCCTGGCTGGGGCGGGTGGTCGATGCGCTCGGCCGCCCGGTGGATGGTGGCCTGCCTTTGCAGGAAGGCAGCTTCGCCTATCCGTTTCGCGCAGAGCCGCCGGCGGCTCATGCGCGCCGGCGCGTGGGGGTGCCCCTCGATCTCGGCGTGCGCGCCCTCAACACGTTCGCCACCTGCTGCGCGGGCCAGCGTATGGGCATATTCGCCGGATCGGGTGTGGGCAAATCCGTCCTCCTGTCGATGCTGGCGCGCTACACCGCCGCTGATGTCGCGGTGATCGGCCTCGTCGGCGAGCGCGGGCGCGAAGTACAGGAATTCCTCCAGGACGATCTCGGCCCCGAGGGACTCGCGCGCTCCGTCGTCGTCGTGGCCACATCTGACGAACCGGCCCTGATGCGCCGCAACGCGGCCTATCTCACCCTGACGCTGGCCGAATATTTCCGTGACCAGGGCAAGTCCGTGCTGTGCATGATCGATTCCATCACCCGTTTCGCCATGGCCCAGCGCGATATCGGCCTCGCCGGCGGTGAGCCGCCCACGGCCAAGGGTTATACGCCGACCGTCTTCTCGGAACTGCCGCGCCTGTTGGAGCGCGCCGGGCCGGGGACCGGGGATGGGACGATCACCGGCCTGTTCACGGTTCTGGTCGAGGGCGACGATCACAACGAGCCCGTCGCTGATGCGGTTCGCGGCATTCTCGACGGTCATATCGTGATGGAGCGCGCCATTGCCGAACGCGGGCGCTATCCGGCCATCAATGTGCTCAAATCCGTCTCGCGCACCATGCCCAAATCCTGCGATCCGGAATACTGGCCTGTGGTGCAGCGTGCGCGACAGGTGCTCGCCACCTATTCCGACATGGAAGAGCTGATCCGGCTCGGCGCCTACCGGCCCGGATCCTCACTGGAAGTGGATGAGGCGATACGGCTGAATCCCGAATTGGAAAGCTTCCTCGGTCAGGGTAAGGAAGAGTCAACTTCCATCCGTCATGGTTACCAGCGGTTGGCGCAGATCCTGTCCGCGCCGCAGACGTGATGTGTGGTCTGGGTTGGAGTTGAAGGACGATGAAATCGCGTGACACGCTCATTCGCCTGAAGCGTTTTCAGGTTGACGAAAAGCGCCGGCGCGTGGCGCAGATCGAGATGATGATCGCAGACTTCGAGCGTATGGCGGCAGATCTGCAGGCCGAGATCGCATCGGAGGAGCAGAAAGCCGGGATTACCGATACCGCGCATTTCGCCTATCCCACCTATGCGAAGGCGGCGGCGCAGCGGCGCGAGAACCTTCTGCAATCTGCGGCCAACCTCAAGGGCGAGCTCGACGATGCCAAGGGCGAACTCGCCGAGGCTTTCGAGGAGCTCAAGAAGGTCGAGATCCTCGATGACCGCGAGAAGGGCGCCGAGCGCAGCGCTGCGGGTGCGCGCGAACAAGCGCAGATGGATCAGCTCGGCCTGTCCCGGGCCGTCCGCGGTTACTGATCGTCGTGATCGCCAACACTGCCCGGCAGGGGGATGAACGGCACATGCGCCGCCGCCCACTGCGGCAGCAACCCGTCATGGCGCGGGTCATCCATGATTTCGATCGCGAGCTTGTAGGGCGTGAAGCCGCAGCGGCGATAAAAGGCGAATGCGCCGGGATGATCGAAATGGCAGGTATGCACGAAGAAGCTTGAGATCGGTCGCGCGAAGGCGCGCAGGATGGCGAAATCCATCAGGAAACGCCCGTTACCCTTGCCGACGGCATCGGGCACAAGTCCGAAGTAGGCGAGCTCGCAGGTATTGTCGCCGCGAAAATCGAGCTCGAGCAGGCCCGCCGGGCGGTCATCCGCAAAAAGCGCAAAACGCTCGAACCCGGGATCGGCCAGCAATGCTTCGAGCGCCGCATCATCGAGGCGCAGGCGCCCCGCCCACAGCCAATCCTCACCAATCGCGCGAAACAGCGCCCGATAGGCGTCGGGCTCAGGCGTATAGGGGTGGATCGCGATATCCGCAGGCGCCTCGGCGGGCATTCTGTCGGGTGGCGCGGTCATGGCGAGATAGGTGACCAGCGTGGCGAGTTTGCCGGGAGGCAGGTCCGTGTACCCGTCAAGCAGGCAGGGCAGAACGGCATCAGAAGGGCTGTGTTCATCCGACATGCTGCAGCGATACCAGAATCATGCGCGCAGGCAAAGCCGCGACAGACGCCGCGCAATCTGCGCCGTCGGCCAGATGTGGATGGATTGCTGAAAATAGAATCATAGATGCATAAACAAACATCAAGCTTGGCCTTATATTTCAACGCGATATTAACCACCATCATAAATAGTGAAGAATATAAGCTATACAATCTTATCGGCGACGTCACGGGGCGAAGATATGGCAGCGGTAGCGATGAAGCAGGTCGAGGAACAGCAGGCAACAAGCCTGAACGATATCGCAAGGGTCACCAATGAGGTGCGCGGGCTTGCAGCGGAGAAGACGCGACGGATTCAGCAGGTGACGGGGCAGATGCGCATTCTCGCCCTGAATGCCATGATCGAGGCGACGCGGGCGGGCGAATACGGGCGCGGCTTTTCCGTCGTCGCACAGGAGGTTCGCACCGTTGGCAGCGAGATCGAGGGCGTGGCCAAGGAGCTCGAAGCGCATCTCACGCATCGGATTCTCGAGTTGCAGAACCAGGTTGAATCCCTTGCCGATCAGGCCCAGGGCGAGCGACTCGTCGATCTCTCCCTTAACGCGATCGAACTGATCGACCGCAATCTCTTCGAGCGTACCTGCGATGTGCGCTGGTGGGCCACCGATTCGGCGGTGGTCGATTGTGCGCGCGAACCCGACGACGAGGCCGTCGCCTATGCCTGCCGCCGGCTGGGCGTCATCCTCGGCGCCTACACGGTCTATCTCGATCTGTGGCTGTGTGATCTCGAGGGCAATGTCATCGCCAATGCCCGGCCCGAGCGCTACGGCGCGATCGGTCGCAATGTGGCACATGAGCCATGGTTCGCCAGCGCCGCCGGCCTCGCCTCCGGGGATGATTACGCGGTCGGCAGTGTCGGGCGCCAGAGAGAACTGGATAACGGGCAGGTGCTCACCTATTGCGCCAGCGTGCGCGAAAACGGTGAGGCGCATGGCCGGCCGCTCGGCGTCCTCGCAATCCATTTCGACTGGGAGCCGCAGGCGCGCGCCATCGTCGACGGTGTGCGCATCGCCCCAGACGAGCGCGAGATCACGCGCGTCCTCCTGGTCGATTCCGACCACCGCATCATCGCGGCATCGGACGGTGAGGGGATCCTGAGCGAGCGGGTGAACCTGCGCACCGACAACCAGCGCTCCGGGCATTATCGCGAGGCGGACGGCACCACGGTCGCCTTCCACGCCACACCCGGCTACGAGACCTATGCGGGGCTGGGCTGGTACGGCGTCATCAAGCGGCGCCCCGACTGACATGCCTCGAAAGGTTTGCGCCCCAAAAAGGGGCGATACTTCGCCCGTGAAGCACCGGCGGGGAAGATCAGCACGTGCCGAACTGTTGCTTGTCAGCCTTGATCACGCAGGTTCCTTGCCGCGTATCGCGTCGATATCGTGCCGGCGCGCCGCCTGCGTGAGCGCGGTGGCGAAGAGCGGGAAGTCTTCGCGCGGGACCAAGCCGGCCAGTGTCCCGGGATCCCGGGGCAGGCCGAGCTGATCGGCGGCGTCGAGGGCGTGCTTGTCCAGAAACGGGTAGAGCTCGTCCCAGATCGATTGTACCTCGCGGAAGAAGATGTCGACCCCGACATCGCCGAGCCCCTTGAACGCCTTGAGGCGCTTGCGCTCGGCCTGTGGCTTGGCGCCGGCTGTCTCGCGCAGGATGCGCAGATCACCCTTGTATTGCTCCAGCAGCATCTGCGCGCTTTCGCCGAGCATGCGCGATGTGCTCTCGTCGTAGCGGGCGTAACCGGCCTGGTTCAGTACCTCGGTGCGCTCTTCCCACGTGCTCTCCGCCATGGCTTGCGGCGTCCGCCATCCGGCTTCGCTGAGCGCGCGGGCGGCGGCGCAGGCGATATCGGCATTGATACGCGCGCTGAACAGGATCGAGGCCACCAGCCACCGAAACAGCGGCGAAGGCGTGCCTTGTTCGATGGGAATGGAGAGTTTGTCACAGAAGGTTTGTCCGTGCCGCTGCATCAGCGCGTCGACGATCTCCTCCTGGGAGCGCGTCGTTTCCGGTTTTTGACCAGCTTTCGCCTCGGACATGGCGCAAGTTCCTCTGCATCTGCACAATCTGAAGATCAACGCACGCAGGCGAAAGCTGTTCCGGCGCCATCGAAGACCCGATGCACGAAGCTGCGCATGATGGTTTTCGCAGCCATCACAGGGAAGGGCTATTGCTCCCTCAGGGCCCGTGCTGATCGAGGGTCTTTTCCAGCGCCTCGATGGGGATCGCATTCTTGTCGATCCGCGCCCAGGGATCGTCCTTTGCGCCGAGGCGGCGGAAGATGTTCGTCAGGGTGTAGCGCTGTGGATGCATGTCACCGGTCAGCGCCTCGTCCCAGTCGAGGGGCGTGGCGATCGGTGCGCCGGGAAGCGGGCGCACGGCGTAGGGCGCCACCGCTGTCTGGCCGTAGGCGTTGCGCCCGATATCCAGATAGACCCTGTTGCCGCGTTTCGCCTTGCGCAGTTCGGTGGTGAGATCATCCGGGTGAGCCTTTGCCAGATGCGCGGCGAGCCGGTCGGCGCAAGCCCTGACCGCGTCGAAAGACGCCGATCGGTCGAGCGGCACCACGACATGCAGCCCCTTCGAGCCCGTCGTCTTCACGAAGCTCGCAATATCGGCCTCGTCGAAAAGCATGCGCAGGCGCCGCGCGGCCATCTGCACCTTGCCGAAATCATCATCGGACGGGTCGAGATCGATGATCAGCCGGTCGGGCCGGTCGATCGCGTCGATCGTCGAGAGGCCGAGATGGGGCGTGATGCAGCCCTGATTGGCCAGATAGACGAGCGTCGCGGCATCGTTGGCGATCACCTGTCTGAGGCTGCCGCCTTCCTTGTCGAGCGTGGCCCGTTCGATCCAGTCGGGGAAATGGTCGGGCGCTTCCTTCTGGAAGAAACCATCTCTGTCGATGCCATCAGGGAATCGGTGCATGGTCAGCGGGCGCCCGCGATAATGGGGAATCGCGATTTCGGCGATGCGTCGGTAGTAGTCGACCAGATCGCCCTTGCTGATTCCGTCTTGCGGAAACAGCGGCTTGTCCTGGTTCGACAGGCTGATCACGCGCCCGTCGACATGAACGTTCGCGTCACTCATGGCTTTTCGGGGGTCTCGCGCACGACATCCCCCGCCTCCTTGTCACGACGCAGGCCGAGAAAGCGCGGATGGCGCAGCTTGCCGTCCTGCGTCCATTCCGTGAAGCCGAATTCACCCACGATATCGGGCGTGACGAAGGTCGCGTCAGCCTCATCGACCGGGTCATCGAACGGCGCGGTCTTGCGTGTCATCGCCGCCAGACGCCGGCGGAAATCCGTGAGGAAGGCCTCATCGAAGCCGGTCCCGACCTTGCCGGCATAGTGCAGGCTGTCACCTTCGTAATAGCCGACCAGCAACGCGCCGAAGCCCTTGCGGACCCCCTTCGGCGCCGTGAATCCCCCGATGACGAGTTCCTGCCGGCAGTCGCATTTGAATTTGAGCCAGTCGCGGGAGCGGCTGTGGCGATAGCCGCTCGCGGCATTCTTGGCGATCAGCCCTTCCCAACCACGCGAACAGGCGTCTTCGAAAAAGGCTTCGCCATCACCATTGCGGTGCGGGGTGTAGCGCAGCGGATCTTCGAAACGCAGCACCTGACGGAGCAGGCTCTTGCGGGTGCGCAAGGCCAAGTCGTCGAGGCTGAAGCCACCGAGATGGAGGATGTCGAAGAGGTAGAAATACACCGCCACACCGCTCTTGCGCGCCTCCTGCGGATCAGTGATCCCCATGCGCTGCTGAAGGCGCGAGAAGCTGGTGCGCCCGTTCTCCAATGTGACGATCTCGCCGTCGATGACGAAATCCTGGCACCCCTGCTTGGCCAGCGCATCGACGATCTCGGGATAGGTTTCACCGATATCCTTGCGGTTGCGCGTGAGCAGCCGGATGCAGTCACCGTCACGAAAACACAGGGCGCGCTCGCCGTCGAGCTTGCGCTCGAAGATCCAGTCGGGATCATAAAAGCGCTCATGGGTAAGCGTGGCAAGCATCGGCGCGGTCCAGTCCGGATGCGCCTGTCGCGCAATGCGCTCGCGCTCCCGCGCCGACAGCCTGTCGCGCCACTTCGTCATGACGCGTCTTCCGCGTCGCCATCGCCTTCCTGCCGCCTGACCTGCGCGATCGTGCGCTTGCTGATGACGGATTCCGGTTGCGTCGAGACCGGATTGCGGCGCGCGTCGGCAGCATCGTCATCCATCTTCACGAGCAGCCATTTCTCGTCATCACCGGTATCGGTGCGTTGCAGGGCGTATCCGCCCGAGATCTTTTCGCCTTCCAGGTGCATGAGCAGATGCCCCTGTTCGAGCGCCTTCTCGGCGGAAACGATCCCGTCACCCTTGCGGGTGATGTTTTCCCAGGTACCGCGATCCCAGACCAGAACCGTCCCGGCGCCGTATTCCCCTTCGGGGATTACACCCTCGAAATCGGCATAGTCGCGTGGATGGTCCTCGGTAGGCAGGGCCAGGCGCTTGTCGCGCGGATCGGTGGAGGGGCCCTTCGGGATCGCCCAGGATTTGAGTGCGCCACCGACACTGATGCGAAAATCATAGTGCAGGCTGGAGGCGTCGTGCTTCTGAATGACGAAGATCCGCGCATCATCTTTCTCGCCCCGCCGGGCTTTCGGCTCCGGCGTTTGCGAGAAGTCCCGTTTCTTGCCATATCCCGCTGTCATCAGTGATTCCGCTCCATGGTCTGTCCCGACCGATTCAAGTCCGGATCGGGCATTTGCGTTCCACGGATTCCGCATGCAACACATTGCCTGTGGGCGATCGGCAAGCGATGGTGCGGATGTCATGCCTGCTGATTCACCCAAGAACGAGGGAAGGAACAGCCGATGATGGCTTTGCCGTTCGTCATCGTTTTCGCCGGTCTCGCCTTTGCCTGGTATGGTCGGCGCGGCTGGGCGCTGGGGAGTGGGCTCGCCGCGATCGCGCTCACACTGATGCTGTTTCGCCTGCATGCGACGGACAGCCTCGCGCTGTCCTTCTGACCGGTGCCGCGATGATTGATGCTGCAAC
>NZ_DATGCW010000210.1:0-4652 GCF_035311605.1 Saliniramus sp. | reverse complement strand
CGGAATTCGTCCAACGGTTCATCCCCACGTGCGTGGGGAACACCTGATCATCGAGGACAAGGGCAGCGGCATATCCGGTTCATCCCCACGTGCGTGGGGAACACTGACGTGTTCCAGTCCAGCGACGAGAATGACCCGGTTCATCCCCACGTGCGTGGGGAACACGACAACCGCATGGTTCTTCGGTATATTGTACCCGGTTCATCCCCACGTGCGTGGGGAACACGTTGAGATGGGTCGCAAGGGCATCGGCATTGAAGGTTCATCCCCACGTGCGTGGGGAACACCGCACGACCGCGCAACGAGCGACACGCGATGTCGGTTCATCCCCACGTGCGTGGGGAACACCCTTTGAGTTCGCCTACCAGTGGACCAGCCTGCGGTTCATCCCCACGTGCGTGGGGAACACGCATGATGGAAGGGCTTTTCACGGGCAAGGCACGGTTCATCCCCACGTGCGTGGGGAACACACGACGCAGACGCCCTTGCAGCGCTCCCATGCCGGTTCATCCCCACGTGCGTGGGGAACACATTCTTGCAGGCGCCGGGTTCGCCCTTGCCTGCGGTTCATCCCCACGTGCGTGGGGAACACCTCTCTGCGCAGGACAGCCGCGCAGCCGCGATCGGTTCATCCCCACGTGCGTGGGGAACACTCTTCCGAGAAGTGATTGATTTCACGTATCAATTTCGATGTCAAAGAGCCTACCGGCTGATTCCCGGTTTGTTCTTAAGGGTCAATCTGCCCTGAAACCGGGGTGGATTGCAAGCTTCTGTTGCGGGTGAATCAGGGCATCGTGAAACCGTCGAAAGGGTCGTAGCGGCCTTCGAGGACATCGTCGCCGCTGCCTTGGCAGGTGAAACGCCAGCCCGAATCGCAGTCGCGCGTCAGCACGACGATGCGGGCGTGGATACCCCGGCTTGCGAAGCGCTCCTCGAGCGCATGCGCCTGCCGCTCGATCTCCGGCGCAAGGCCTGCGCGGGGGCGGAACCGATTCTGGCGGATGGCGACTTCCGACAGGGACCAGGCACGGCGCGGGTCAGGATCCGGATCCGCTTCGAAGTCCGCCTCGGAGCCTGCATCGCAGACCGTCTCGGCATGCAGTGGCGCCAGCGCGCCGCCCTCCCCGATCACCGCGAGGCGCAGCGTCACGCTTTCATCGCCCTCGCGCGTCGGCGTCACCGTGTCGGGCCCCCATGCTCCGGATTCAGGGGCGTAACCGGGGGCGAAATCGATCACGTTGAGGCCGGCAAAGGCCCGGCTAGCCAGATCTCGCCCGGCCTGCTCGTCCGCGCTTGCCTGCAGGGATGGGGGCGCATCCAGACTCGCATCGGGCGCATAGACCGCCTCGATCAGCCCGCGCAGGTCCTCCGGCACCCGCATCACCGGCTGCGCGAACAGGGCTCGCGCCGAAAGCCAGAGCCGGGCATGATCGCGGTAGACATATTGTCCGATCGGGAAGAGTCGCCCATACCAGTCCGCCGGCGCATCCACTCCAGGGTCCGGCGCGACGACGGCGAGTTCCGGGCCCGGAACCGGACGGGCGCCGCGCGCGTGCCGCCACAGCCGCCCGGCGCGCTGGATCATCAGGTCGATCGGCGCGAGATCCGTAAGCATTACGTCGAAATCGAGATCGAGGGATTGCTCAACCACCTGGGTCGCGACGAGCACCCGCCCTGCCCGCTCATCCGGTCGTGACGCCTTGCCGAAACGTGTGACCACCCGCTCCTCGATGGCAAGTCTGTCGGCCATCGAGAAGCGGGCGTGAAACAGATCGACCGCCAGCCCCTGCCCGCGCAGAAACCGGGCGGCCTGGATCGCATCATCGACGGTGTTGCGGATCCAGGCCACCGCGGCGCCGGCGCGCGCAGCCCGGATGATCCGCTCCTGCGCCGTCTCCGGCGTATCGACGCGCGTCACCGTAATCGCGCGGGCAAGATCGGCCCTTGCCGCGAGAGGAGTGATCACGGGTGCGCCTGCCAGCGTGCCGGATACGGCGGTGGCGCAGGGATACGGAGTTGCGGCGCCCTCCGGCGCGCTCTTGCCATAGGCTCGGATCAGCCGCGCACGCATGGCCGCCGGGAGCGTTGCGGAGAGGATGATCACCGGCGCATCAAGCCGCGCCTGATGCGCCACCAACGCCTCGATCTCCGCCTGCATATAGGCGTCATAGGCATGGGCCTCGTCGATGATCAGTACCTGCCGCGACAGGCCGAGCTGGCGGATCGCCGCGTGCTTGACGGGGAGCACCGCGAGCAGGGCCTGGTCGATCGTGCCGACGCCGATCTCCGCCAGAAAGGCGCGCCGACGGTCATCCGCCAGCCAGCGCGTACAGGCCGCCGAGGCTGTCTCGTCCTCGTCCGCATCCGCGCTTGGGGCACCGCCATAGCCGACCTCCTCCCGCCGCGCCGCCAGCGCAATGGAGCGGATGAAGGCCGCGTCGAGATTGCGCGCTCCATGGGCGAGGACGATGCTCGGTCGCGCGCCCGGCGCATAGAGAGCGCGATAGGCCGCCCCGAGGCGGCGATAGAGGCCGTTTGCCGTCGCCATGGTGGGCAGTGCCACGTAGATACCGCCCGCGCGCCCCGCCTGCATCAGGCGATGCGCGAGGATCAGCGCCGCCTCGGTCTTGCCGGAGCCGGTGACGTCCTCGATGATGAAAAGACCAGAGCCCTCGCAATCCACCTGCGCCGCCCATTCCTGCGCCTGTGTCGGCGTGAAGGCGCCGCCGCTGACAATGGCGAGACTGTCTCCGCGCGCCACCTGCGCGCGCTCCAGGCCGCTCGCCGCAATAGCCGCTTTCGCTTGCGGGATTGCGTGATTGCCCCAATAATCGAGCCAGGAGATGTCCGAGTCGGCATAGGGGAAATGCCGCTGATCCGAGCCGATCCAGTCGGCGAGCGCCACGAGCCCGGCGAGACGCCAGGACAAGGCCGTTTCAGCGCCTTGCGCGATCGGCGGCAGCACCGGGCCTTCGAACAGCGTCATCACGCGTTCCACGAGCGCGCGCGCCGCCTTCGCTCCAGCCTCGTCGGGTCGCCCGAGATGCACACTGAGATCGACCAGCCCAGGGACCGGTCGGCCATGATGGCCGAAGACGGGGCCGAGCAGGAAAGCGCGCTCGAACTCGTTCTGGCCGAGAAGCGGCGCGAACGCCATCCCGCAAAAGCGTGCGTCTTCCACCATCGCGTATCCGACGGCGCTATGGTTGCACGCCACCGCACGCGGCGGGCCGAGCAGAATGTGCGGGTAGACGTCCGGTGCCTTGGACTGGAAGGTTCGCGCGCATTTTCCGAGATCGTGCAAGGCGACCAAAGCCGCGAGACCGTTGATCGCTTCATCGGCATCGCCGTCGAAAGACGTCGCGAGCCCGGCACGCTGCTCGGGCCAGATCTGGATCAGCCTCAAGAAAGTTGCTGCGACGTCGAGGCTGTGCCAGGCGAGTGGGTGATACGGCATGATCTGACGCAAGCTTGCATCGCCCGCACCAGGCTGCGCCTTGCCCCAGATCTGCATGACGCCATCATATGAAAAGAACCGAATCACCACCTTACGTTCCTCAAAAAAGGTCAATCGTTATCCTGAAATAAAAACAGCTTTGCAGGCAATTCCCGACTTGACCGACCTATCAGATGCGAGAGCAATGAATATTTGTGTCTGCAAATGATGCGCGTACAGCTGATTGGCGCCTGCGTCGACTACTCGGCGTACTCAGCAACCCCGATTAGGGACTTTTACTCGACTGCTCCATTTTCCCCACAGGCGCGCTATACCGGTCCCGCACACGCTTGAGGGGACCCATCATGACCGTATTCTTCAACAAAGTGCGCGAGCGTTGGCAGTACGATTTCCAGCGTCACGGAGAGCGCTATCAAGGCTACTGCATCGACCCGGAACCGGGAGAGCCGGCAAAGACGAAGCGTCAGGCGCAGGCGATCGAGGCGCTGCTGAAGGCCCGCGCCGGCAAAGGACCGATCAAGGAAACGCGATCCGGGCCGGTTGCTGCGGTCACTTTCGCAGAGGTGATCGCCTCCTACGCCGAAAACCACGCGCGGTATTGCCGCACGTGGACGACGATGCGGTATCAGCTTCGGGAACTGGTCGATTTCTTCGGCCTCGAAACGCCCGCCGAAGACATCCGCCTGGAAGACATTGAGCGCTATATCACTTGGTCCCGGCAACAGCCTGTCCGGAAGTACAAGGGCGGTCAGAGGGCCGGGTGCGGCGATTTCCTCGACACGGGGGCGAAGCGCTCGCCAAGCACGATCAACAATCATCTCGTCCTGTTCGCCGCCGCCATGGCCCGCGCCCGGAAGCAGGGCCTCATACGGCATGTTGTCGATGTTCCCCGCCTGCGGGTCCCGCGTGACCTCCCGCTCCCCCTGCGTCCCAATGACGCGGCGAAGATACTCGCGCAGGCAGAGCCGCATCTACGTGACGTCATCGTGCTCTGCATGACGACCGGGATGCGCCTTCAGGAATGCTTGTCCCTTCGCTGGAAGCAGGTCGATCTGGACAGGGCCGTCATCACACTCGACAGCAGCACCAAGGCCGGCAAGGGTCGCGCCGTGTATCTGGGCGATCAGGCGCAGGCTACCCTGACCCGGCTCGCATCCGAGCGCCCAGAAGGTGCGGATCACGTGATCCTCTACCG
>NZ_DATGCW010000209.1:0-3745 GCF_035311605.1 Saliniramus sp. | reverse complement strand
CAGTTCATGATCGATCTGCATACGGGCGCTCACGGCTATACCGAGGTCAACCCGCCGCTGCTGGTGCGCGACGAGGCGATGTTCGGCACGGCGCAATTGCCGAAGTTCCGTGATGATCAGTTCATGGGGTTCAGCGAGGGCACCCGCGCGGAGCTGCTGCACGAGGCTTTGGAGCATGCCGGAGAGGCGGATATCGCCGCTTTCCGCATCGGGGAGATCGATCTCGTCGGTCTCGTTGATCGGGTGCTCGCAGCCGCGCCCTCCAAGGAAGACCGCTGGCTCATCCCCACAGCCGAAGTCCCGCTCACCAATCTCGTGCGCGAATCGATCCTCGCCGAGGAAGAGCTGCCGCTGCGCTTCACCGCGCTGACGCCGTGCTTCCGGGCGGAAGCCGGCTCGGCGGGGCGCGATACGCGCGGCATGCTGCGCCAGCACCAGTTCTGGAAATGCGAGCTCGTCTCGATCACCGCGCCCGAGACCTCGCGCGACGAGCATGAGCGCATGCTCGCCTGCGCCGAGGCGGTGATGCAAAAGCTCGACATTCCCTACCGCGTCATGACGCTGTGTACCGGCGATATGGGTTTTGCCGCGCACAAGACCTACGATATCGAGGCTTGGCTGCCCGGCCAGCAGGCCTATCGCGAGATCTCCTCCTGCTCCGTCTGCGGCGATTTCCAGGCGCGGCGCATGGGCGCACGCTTCCGCCGAGACGGCAAGCCGCAATTCGTGCATACGCTCAACGGCTCCGGCGTCGCTGTGGGGCGCGCGCTGATCGCGGTGATGGAGAATTATCAGAACGCCGACGGCTCCGTCACGGTCCCGTCGGCACTCGCGCCCTATATGGGCGGGATCACCCGTATCGAAAGGCAGCCCTGAGACCATGCGCATCCTCTGCACCAATGACGACGGCATCCATGCTCCCGGCCTGAAGGCGCTGGAGGCGATCGCGCGGCAATTGTCGGACGACGTCATCGTCGTCGCGCCAGAGACGGACCAAAGCGGCGTCTCGCATTCGCTCTCGCTCAACGATCCGCTGCGCCTGCGCGAGATTTCCGAGCGTCACTACGCGGTGAAGGGCACGCCCACCGATTGCGTCATCATGGCGATGCGCTCGATCCTCGCCGATCGCAAGCCCGATCTGATTCTCTCCGGCGTCAATCGCGGCCAGAACGTCGCCGAGGATGTGAGCTATTCCGGCACCATCGCAGCGGCGATCGAGGGGACCATGCTCGGGGTGCGCTCCATCGCCCTGTCGCAGGCCTATGGGCCGGGCGGGCGTAACAAGGTGAAGTTCCAGACTGCCGAGCATCACGGGCCGGGTATCGTGCGCAAGCTGCTCGAGATGGAATGGCCACGCCATTCGCTGGTCAATGTGAACTTTCCCGATTGCGAGCCCGATGATGTCGTCGCCACCGTCGCGACCAATCAGGGCCTGCGCGACCAGGCCTTCCTCAAGATCGACGAGCGCGAGGATGGGCGCGGCAATCCGTATTACTGGATCGCCTTCGCAAAGACCGATTTCACCCCCGGCCATGGCACCGATCTGTGGGCGATCCGCAGCAAGCGCATTTCAATTACCCCGCTCAAGCTCGATTATACCGACGAGCCGACTCTCACGCAGTTCGCGCAAGTCTTTCGCTGAGCCGGTGAACCGCTGCCCTCACGAGCCGCGGCTCTCTCCGCCTTCCGCGATGAAGGTCTTCAACTCGTCGAGCGAGGCGAAGTGGTAATCGCCCTCCGGCGTTTTCGCGTCGATCGAGCCGTCGGCATACATGGTGTAGGTATTGCCCCCGGATTCGTAGGTGCCGATGACGTTGAGCTCCGGCGCGGGAGCGGCTTCTTCCGGCTCGAGGATCGGCGCTGGTTCAGGCTCGTGAGCAGGAACGGGCTCGGGTTCGGGCTCGTGCTTGGGCTGCGGTTGGGGCGCGGGTTCCGGCTCGGATTCGATCGCCGCAGGCAGGCGATCTGGCTCCGGGATGATCTCGGGTTCCGGCTCGGGCAGGGTAGGGGCGTATTCCGGCTCCTCGGTCGCGGTCTGCGCCTCCAGAAGCGTGGCGAAGCGCTCTTGCTCCAGGGAGACGGCAGCCTCGTGCGAGACAGCCTGACCGGCTTGCAGATTCTGCGCGGCCTTCTCATCGGGTGCATCCGTCATGTCGGCCGAGAGCGCCGGGCGATCGACCTCTTCGTCATCCGGCAGGGCGGCAGCGGGTTTCTCCGACGAATGCTTCTCGACCGTGACGGGCTCGGAAACCTCCGGCGCGGCGCTTAATGGCTTTCGCGCATCGGGTGCGGGCGGAACCGTATTGGCAGGCGGGAATTGTGCGGGCGGCTCCGCGCCGACATGTTCGTGCGGCGTTGCGGCGGGTTGGAGATCTTCGGCGAACAGCGCATCGGCGACGGCATTGCGCAGCCCGTCCCCACTATCGGGCCTGTCGGCGAGCGGGTCGTCCCGCAAAGCGCCATCGCCGATATTGCTCTCAGGGAAGGATTGTGGCGCGAACGGGTCTGTGGCGTCGGGCACTTCGGCTTCGCGGGCTTCGGCTTCGCGCGCCTCGGCCTCCGCCGCGCGGGTGAGGAAATCATCGGCGGGGCTCGGCTGAGGCTCGGTCTCCGGCGTTTTCTCCGCCTCCGCCTCCGCTTGCGCCAGCGCGGTCTGCGGCAGCTGCGGATCGGGCAGCGCCTGTGCCTCGGCGGCCTCACCCTTATCGGTCGTATCGCCCTTATCCCCTCTGCCGGCGAAGGCGCCCTTCGCCTTGTCGAGCCCGGCGAGCGCCATGGCGGTTGCCCCGGTGAGCGGAGCGCCGGCGGATGTGCCCTCGGTGAGGCGGCTGCGGGCGGAACCGCTTCGCGCGAGTGCGCTTTCTGCAGGCGGCGTCGCCGGCATGCCGGAACCGGCCTGCGCGCGCAGGCTCGAAGCAAGCTTGCGCAGCGCACTCGCGAGGAAGGCGATGCCGGCGAGGATGACGCCGCCGGTTGCGACGATCACACCAGACAGCACCTGCGTCCAGCCGCGTTCCAGAATCACGATTTCCCAACCAGCGAAAGCGGAATAAATGCCGCCGAGGACCATCGCGGCGGCGACGCAGTACAACGCGATGATCATGCGAATCCTCGTCACGCGAAAAACAAACTTGCCCAAAGGTTAAAGCTCTCGGGCGCCTTTGCCAATGACGCAGCCTTGCGCAAAGGCGATCTGCGTCCCGCGCAAGCGAAAAATCAGGCCCGGATGCAACGGAATGCGGGGGTAACCGTTGCCGTGGCGTGCAATGGGGCTTACCTAAGCTTCGCAGTGCGCCCGCTTCGTGCGCGGCGAACCGAAATTCGAATCAGGAGAGGAAATCACCATGTCCTTCAGCCTTCCCGATCTGCCTTACGCCTATGACGCGCTTCAGCCCTACATGTCGGCCGAGACCCTCGAATATCATCACGACAAGCACCACAACACCTATGTCACCACCGGCAACAAGCTGCTGGAGGGCTCGGAATTCGAGGGCAAGAGCCTCGAAGAGATCGTGAAGGGCTCGCACGGCGTCAACCAGGCGCTGTTCAACAATGCCGGCCAGCACTTCAACCACCTGCATTTCTGGAACTGGATGAAGCCCAATGGCGGCGGCGCCATTCCCGGTGGGCTCGAGAAGAAGATCTCTGAGGATCTCGGTGGCGTCGACAAGATGAAGGAAGACTTCATTCAGGCCGGCGTGACGCAATTCGGCTCCGGCTGGGCCTGGATCGCCGTGAAGAACGG
>NZ_DATGCW010000208.1:0-3668 GCF_035311605.1 Saliniramus sp. | reverse complement strand
CATCAACCGGTTCATCACCGAGCATAACGAGCAGCCCAAGCCGTTCGTCTGGCGAGCCGACCCGAACGCCATCATCGCGGCACGCTCAAGAGGGTTCCAAGCGTTGGAGTCAATCCACTAGCGCCGTATTGAGCCGGATTGCCGAGATCCAGCGCGATGAAATCGAAATGGAACTTGCCATGCTGAAAGATATTGTAGCGAGGCCACAGCAATCCGTCACTGGCATGGAGTTTAAATTTCTGCTCGATAATAGCGATGTCATCGGGGAGAACTTTGAAAGCATAATTACTGGGTTAGAAAACGTTGTGCCCTATGTCGGATCTGATTATGACGAGGCATCTCAGCGAATGGTTTTATTTGTGAATATGATTCGCGTTGCTCCAATTGAAGTGTTTATGTCATATGGTGATAGAATTATCGCGCTATATGATGAGATAGATAAGTTTAGCAGATTTTGGAAGATGAAAAAATTTATAATGCGGCTTACGTTTATTGGTCCAGAAGCATTGCCGTTTATTTTTCGTGCACAAAAATTGTCTTACCGAGATAAATTTTTTGCATTCTGCCGTGTCGGCGCGTCGGGACGATCGATCACCGAGCCTGTGTTATTGGAAATGTGGGAAGAAATAATGTCTCATCCTGGGACGGGAGCAAGCATCCAACCGATCATTATAGCTATGAAACGTATAGGAATGCCGGTTCCGACCGTCCCTGATGATCACGTCCACAAAGAACGAATAGTCGTGGCGAAGGAGCGCTTCAGCGATATATCAACACAATCACCGGTCGAGATGTGCGAGTTGAACTGGCACAGGCGACGTAGGTAAGATGCATCGCTCGCCCGCCGCGTAGCACAACCTTGCAGGGGCATTTCTTGCGCTCCGCATCAACCGCCGCGCGCAGGCGGATCCTGCGCGTCGTCTTCGTCCTCCTCTTCGTGATCCCCCGCATCGCCATCATCCCCTTCGATCGGGAGCGGCATGAACAGGTCGCTGTCGTCGAGGGGTTCTTCGTCTTCGCGCAGATGCTCGGCGTCGGAGGGGGAGGGGATGCTCATGCCGGGCGGGATGCGGCCTTCGATGAAGCCGGCGCCCTTGAGTTCTTCGAGGCCGGGCAGGTCGTCGATCTGCTCCAGACCGAAATGATCGAGGAAATTCGGCGTCGTGCCATAGGTGACCGGGCGGCCCGGTGAGCGGCGGCGTCCGCGCAGGCGCACCCAGCCCGTCTCGATCAGCGTGTCGAGCGTGCCCTTCGAGGTTGAGACGCCGCGAATCTCTTCGATCTCGGCGCGGGTAACGGGCTGGTGATAGGCGATGATGGCGAGCGTCTCCATCGCGGCGCGCGAGAGTTTGCGCGGCTCCTGCACCTCGCGCACCAGCACGTCGGAAAGGTCATGCGCGGTGCGCAATGCCCAGCGACCGGCGATACACACGCAATTGACGCCGCGCCCGGAATAGGCGCGCACCATCTCCTCCATCACCCGCTCGACGGAAACGCCCGCCGGCAGGCGCGCGGCGATTTCATCTTCGGCGAGCGGTTCGGCGGAGGCGAAGAGCAGGGCCTCGGCGATGCGCACGCCCTCGAGCAGATCGCGCGCCTGCGCGAGTTCCGCATGGAGGCGTTCGGCGATGGCGAGCATGTTGCCGTCCTTGCTCATGATCCTGCTGCCTCCCCGGCGGGCGCGGTGGTCGGGCCGATATCCGGCTTGCCGCTCCCCGGGCGCACCCAGAGCGAGCCGAAAGCCTCGTCCTGACGCAGGTTGAGCCGTCCCTCGCGCACCATTTCGAGCGTTGCCGAGAGTGCCGAAGCCAGCACCGTGGCGCGCTGGCCGGGGCCGGCGATGTAGTCGGTCAGATAGCTGTCGAGAACGATCCAGTCCGACCCGACATCATGACCAAGCAGCCGCTCCAGCGCCTCGCGGGCCTCGGCCAGCGTCCAGACCGTGCGGCGTTTCATCGTGACCCGCGACGACATCTGCTTCTGGCGCTCGCGGGCATAGGCCGAGAGCAGATCGTAGAGCGTGGCGTCCCAGAGCGGCCTGTGGCGCACGCGGACCGGCTCCGGCGCACCGCGCGTGTGGAAATCGCGGCCCAGACGCGGACGCTCTTCCAGCATCTTCGCCGCCTTGCGGATCGTCTCGAGCCGCTGCAGCCGCAATTGCAGCGCGGTGGCGAGATCGTCGGCGGAAGGCTCCTCGCCCTTGGGCGGCTCCGGCAGGAGCAGGCGTGATTTCAAGTAAGCGAGCCAGGCCGCCATAACGAGATAATCGGCGGCGAGCTCGAGGCGCAGCTTGCGCAATTCTTCGATAAAGACGAGATATTGCTCGGCGAGTGCAAGGATCGAGATCTTCGTCAGATCGACCTTCTGGCGCCGCGCGAGTTCGAGCAGCAGATCGAGCGGGCCCTCGAAACCGTCGACATCGACGACGAGCGCATCCGTGTCCGGCGCGGACTCGCGCCGGGGACGTCCCTCCTCGAATGCGATGATCTCGGCCATGCCACCTCGTGCGAATCGCCTCCGCGCATTGTCGCGCGGGGCAGAATCATCCGATCAGCCCGTCCCCGCAAGCAAAGCATCGCGTCGCGCGCGGGCATCCACAGGATCGAAATCCTCGATGGGGGCCTTGCGCAGCGTGAGCGCGGCCTCCGCGCGCCGCTCGGCCTCACCGGCGAGTACAGGGGTCTCGGCCGCCACATCCTGCATCTCGGCGAAATCGCCGGAGCAATGCAGGGCGATATCGCAACCGGCGACGAAGAGCCTGCGCGTGCGTTCGCGGAAATCGCCGGCCAGTGCCTGCATGCCGACATCGTCGCTCATCAACAGCCCGTCGAAGCCGATCTCGCCCCGGATCACCTCGCTGATGATCGTCTGCGAAAGCGTGGCGCAGTTCTCCGGGTCGAGTGCGGTATAGACGACATGCGCCGTCATCGCCATCGGCAGATGCGACAGCGCCTTGAAGGGTGCGAAATCGGTTGCCGCAAGCGTCTCCCGGTCGGTTTCGACGACCGGCAGAGCGAGATGGCTGTCGACGCCCGCGCGGCCATGGCCGGGTATGTGCTTGATCACGGGCAGGACGCCACCCGCCATCAGTCCCCGCGCCGCAGCGCCGCCCAGCGCGCCGACGATCCGGGGCTCATGCCCATAGGCACGGTCCCCGATCACGTCATGCGCGCCGGGGACGGGGATGTCGAGGCAGGGCAGGCAATCGACGTCGATGCCGAGATCGCGCAATTCATGCGCGATCAGCCGCGCGCCCAGCGCCACGGCGGCGATCTGCTGCGCGGGATCCTTGATGGCCTCGCCATAGCTGGCGGCGGGGGGGTGGTCGATCCAGTGCGGCGGACGCAGGCGGCGCACGCGCCCGCCCTCCTGGTCGATCAGGATCGGCGCATCATGGCCCGCCGCATCGCGAAGGGCGGCGCAGAGCGTGCGCACCTGATCGGGGTCGACGATGTTGCGGGAAAAGAGGATGAAGCCGAAAGGGCGGGTATCGCGGAAGAACGCGATCTCGTCGGGCATGAGTTCGAGGCCCGAACACCCGTAGATCGCGGCGGACAAGATCATGCAGAGTTTCCGTCGGGGTTCAAGGGACGCGGCCCGGCTGGTCACCGGGCCGCCTGGTCATCAGTTGCGGGCGACGAAGCAATCCCCGCCGGCATTCTTGATCC
>NZ_DATGCW010000207.1:0-6688 GCF_035311605.1 Saliniramus sp. | reverse complement strand
CGCAGGTTGATCGGGACGCGCCGGTCGGATTGATCGACGCTCTCGCAATGACCCGCGACGTTGCGCATCAGGGTCGGGATATGCGCGTCAGTGGGCTCGAAGCCCTCGATCGCGGCGCCCTGCATGACGGGCTGCTCGAGGCCCGTTGATTCCGTTGCATGTTCCGTTGCCATGATGACCCTCGCTTCCTGCTCGCGCTACGATGGAGCCGATGATGTCAACATGCATGCAAATGCGCCGCCGTGATGCTCTGGCAACGACGGCGAATACGCGGAAAACGTCGCATATACGTATCAGATGGCACGTTTTTCGTGAGCGATGACATAAACTGCCATGCTTTTTATTGAAAACGCGTGTCGTTTTCGTGATACTTTCCGTCGTCGGCAAGTCGTTGCGTGATGCGGCTTGCTGATTCACTTGAGGCGGGTATCATCAGGCAGGGCGGGAATCGGCGGGAAGGAGGCGAAGATGTTCGGCATACCGGCGGCCCATCAGACGCGGATGATCGACTTTCTGCTCTTGCCGGAATTCTCGATGATGGCCTTCACCGCCTCGGTCGAGCCCTTGCGCGCGGCCAACCAGCTCTCCGGCAGGCCGCTCTATGCCTGGCGCAGCCTCTCTCTCACCGGCGATCCCGTCTCCGCCAGCAACGGCGTCGTGGTCCATCCTGCCGGCGGTCTCGACGATGCGGGGCCGGGCGCGACCCTGTTCGTCTGTGCGGGCCTGCGCGCCGAGCGCATCCGCGACAAGGCGCTGTTTGCGCGGTTGCGGGAACTGTCACGCATGGGTGTCGGGCTCGGCGCGGTCTGCACCGGCGCACTCGTGCTCGCACGGGCCGGGCTGCTCGACGGCTACAACTGCACCATCCACTGGGAGCATGTGGAGGGCTTCGCCGAGGAATTTCCCGAGCTGAAGATCACCGCAACCCTGTTCGAGATCGACCGGGACCGCTATACCTGCTCGGGTGGCACCGCACCCCTCGACATGATGATCAACGGCATCGCCCGCGATCACGGCGAGGAGCTTGCCGTCGCGGTGGCGGAGCTGTTGCTGCACAATCTGGTGCGCCATCCGCACGACACCCAGCGCATGCCCGTCCAGCACCGGACCGGCATTTCGCATCCCAAGCTGCTCGCCGTGATCGCGCATATGGAGGCCTATATCGAAAGCCCGGTGCCGTTGCGTAATCTTGCCACCGATGCCGGTCTCTCGCCGCGCCAGCTGGAGCGGCTGTTTCGCGAGAAGATGGGCAAGACGCCATCGCGCTATTATCTCGAACTGCGCCTGCAGCGCGCAAGGCTGCTGCTCCTGCAGACCACGATGCCGATCTTGCAGATCGCGGTGGCCTGCGGTTTCACCTCCGCCTCGCATTTCGCGCGCTGCTACTCGGAACTGTTCGGCCACGCGCCACGGATCGAGCGCGCCCGTGCCGCACGCGTGCCGGGGCTGGAGAGCGAGCCGGGCGACGCCCTTGCCATGGAGGCGTGATGTCGCGGGTTCGTCGGCGCGTGATGTCGCTTCTGCGCAAGCAGCTGTCGCCTTTGCGCGATTGACGACGAGGGCGAATGCTATCGTGGGCGATGAGCTGATGGCGGGGGGCTCCGGCGAGCGAGGGCGGCATGACACGGTATTCCTTATGGTCGTTGCTGCGCGAGGGGCTCCGTGGCCACACGGGCTGGCAGCCGGCATGGCGTGAGGCCGAGCCGAAATCCGCCTATGACGCCGTCATCATCGGCGGCGGCGGTCATGGCTGCGCCACCGCCTGGTATCTTGCGAAGGAGCACGGGCTTACCAATATCGCCATCGTCGAGAAGGGCTGGCTCGGCGGCGGCAACGCGGCGCGCAACACCACCATCATCCGCTCGAATTATCTCTATGACGCCAGCGCCGCGATCTACGATCACGCCCTGCAGCTCTGGAAGGGGCTGGGGCGTGAGCTCAATTTCAACATCATGATGAGCCATCGCGGCGTGCTCAATCTCGCCCATGACGACAACGAGGTGCGCCAGCTCAGGCGCCGTGTCGAGGCCAACCGCCTCAACGGTGTCGAGGCCGAATGGCTCGATGCGAAACAGGTGGCGGAATACTGCCCGATCATCAATATGAGCCCCGCGTCGCGCTATCCCGTCATCGGCGCGACCCTGCAGCGTTCCGGCGGTGTCAATCGGCATGATGCCGTGGTCTGGGCCTATGCCCGCGCCGCGCATGAACTGGGCGTGGATATCATCCAGAATTGCGAGGTGACCGGGCTGAAGATCGAAGCCGGGCGCATCACCGGGCTGGAGACCAGTCGCGGCACCATCCGCACGCCGAAGGTCGCAAGCGTCGTGGCCGGCCATACCAGCGTGATCGGCGCCATGGCGGGCCTGCGGCTGCCGATCGAGAGCCATCCGTTGCAGGCGCTCGTCTCGGAGCCGATCAAGCCGGTCAATCCCTGCGTCGTGATGTCGAATGCGGTGCATGCCTATTGCAGCCAGTCGGACAAGGGCGAGCTCGTCATCGGCGCCGGGATCGACGCGCATCTCTCCTATACCCAGCGCGGGGCGTTTCCGGTGATCGAGGAGGAAATCGCCGCGGTGCTGGAGCTCTTCCCGATCTTCTCGCGGCTCAAGCTGATGCGCCACTGGGGCGGGATCGTCGATATCTGCCCCGATGCCAGCCCGATCATCTCGAAGACGCCGGTGAAGGGGCTTTATATCAACGGCGGCTGGGGCACCGGCGGCTGGAAGGCGACGCCGGCCTCGGGCCATGCGCTCGCCGATCTCGTGGCCCGCGACGAGCCCAACGCCATCGCCGCGCCCTATTCGCTGGAGCGCTTCACGACCGGCAAGCTCGTCGCCGAACACGGCGCCGCCGCCGTGGCGCATTGAAGGAGGCGCGTCATGTTCCGCATCCGCTGTCCCTATTGCGGCGAACGCGACCAGATCGAATTCGGCTATGGCGGCGAGGCGCATATCGCCCGCCCGCGCGAGCCGCATGCGATCAGCGATGCGCAATGGGCCGACTACGTCTTCATGCGCACCAATACCAAGGGGCTCTTCGCCGAACGCTGGGTGCATTCCGCCGGCTGCCGGCGCTGGTTCAACGCCCTGCGCGATACCGCGACGGATCGCTTTGTCACCACCTATGTGATCGGCGAAAATCCGCCGCTGCCGGTCACGCAAGGCGGGGATGAAGGCGCGCCCGTCGAAGAGGGCGCCGCAGCAGCGGCGGAAATCGCAGGCGGAGGCCGGCCATGAGCCCACAGCCCGCACGCCTCGCGCAAAACCGCCTGGCCCAAGGCGATCTGATCGACCGCACGAAGCCGATCACATTCTTCTTCGACGGCAAGCGCTATCAGGGCCATGCCGGCGATACGCTCGCCTCGGCGCTTCTCGCCAACGGCGTGCATCACGTGGCGCGCAGCTTCAAGTATCACCGCCCACGCGGCATCCTCGGGGCCGGGTCGGAGGATCCCGGGGCGCTGGTGCGCATCGGCTCGGATCCGGCGACGATGGTGGTCAACCAGCGCGCCACCGAAGTGGAATTGCATGACGGGCTCGAAGCCTTCCCCCAGAATTGCTGGCCCTCGCTGCGTTTCGATATCGGCGTCGTCAACGACCTGATGCACCGGTTTCTGCCGGCGGGTTTCTATTACAAGACCTTCATGGGCCCGCCGGGGAGCTGGATGGTCTTCGAACCCTTCATCCGCCGCGCGGCAGGGCTCGGCCCGGCGCCAAGTGCGCCGGATCCGGCGCGCTACGAGCATATGAACCGCCATTGCGAAGTGCTCGTCATCGGATCCGGGCCCGCCGGGCTCGCGGCAGCGCGTGAAGCGGCGCGCTCCGGTGCGCGGGTGATCCTCGCCGAGGAAAGCGCAGTCTGCGGCGGGCGCATTCTCGCCGAGGCCGAGGGCGATGCGCTGATCGAGGGGCTCGCGCCGCGCGCCTGGCGCGCGGCGGTGCTCGAAGAGCTCGCCAATCATGCTGACGTGACCCTGCTCACCCGCACCAGCGCTTCGGGCTATTATGCCCAGAACTGGGTGACGCTATTCGAGAATTGCACCGATCACCTGCCCCCGTCCGAGGCGGGCCATCTGCCGCGCCATCGCCTGTGGCGGGTGCGCGCGCAGCAGGTGGTGCTCGCCACCGGCGCGATCGAGCGCCCGCCCGTCTTCAACGGCAATGACCGCCCCGGCATCATGCTGGCCTCTGCCGCACGGACCTTTCTGCATCGGTACGGTGTGCGCCCCGGCGAGAATGCCGTGATCTTTGCCAATAACGACGATGCCTGGCGCAGCGCCTTCGATCTGCATGATGCGGGCGCGCGGATCGCCTCAATCATCGACACAAGGCCCGATCCCGCCCCCGCCCATCGCAATGCGGCGCAGGCGCGCGGGATTCCGGTCAGGCTCGGTGCGACCATCCTCGCCACGCGCGGTCGCCGGCGCATCCGCAGCATCGATGTCGCGGCTTTCGATGCTGGCGGCGTGACCGGCAACCCCGAGCGGATCGCCTGCGATCTGCTCTGCGTTTCCGGCGGCTGGTCGCCGAATGTGGCGCTGTTTTCGCAATCGGGGGGCAGTCTGCGCCATGACGGGACGCTCGCCGCCTTCGTGCCGGACGAGGCGCGTCAGGCGGTGGTGCCGGTCGGCGCCTGTGCCGGGGCGTTCTCGCTGGAGGAAGCCGTATCCGGCGGCGTGGAGGCCGGGCGCGCGGCTGCGCAAGCGGCGGGATTTATTGCAAGCGAAACCGATCCCGCCGCCGATGAGACGCGCGACGGCGTGCCGCCCTACCGCGTCGCGCCCGCCTGGGAGCTTCCCTCGAACCGTCCGAAATCGCGCATCCGCGCCTTCGTCGATCACCAGAACGACGTCACCGCCAAGGATCTGCATCTGGCCGTGCGCGAGGGCTACGGCGCGGTCGAGCATGCCAAGCGCTATACCACGACGGGGATGGGCACCGATCAGGGCAAGACCGTGGGCGTCAATGCCATCGGCGTGCTCTCGGGCGTGCTCGACAAGCCGATCGGCGAGATCGGCGTCACCACCTTCCGCCCGCCCTGGAAGCCGATCAGCTTCGGCGCCGTGGCCGGTCAGCATGTCGGTGCGCTGTTCCATCCACGCCGCACCACGCCGATGCATGACTGGCACGCGGCAAACGGCGCCGTATTCGAGGCCGTCGGCGACTGGCTGCGGGCGCGGGTCTATCCGTGCCACGGCGAAGAGTTCGACGCGGCACTTCAGCGTGAATGCCGCGCGGCGCGCAACGCCATCGGCGTGCTCGACGCCTCGACACTGGGCAAGATCGACATCCGCGGCAAGGATGCCCGTGCCTTCCTCAACCGCATCTACTCGAATGCCTGGATGAAACTCGAACCCGGTCGCTGTCGTTACGGTCTGATGACGAATGAGGACGGCATGGTCTTCGATGATGGTGTCACGGCCTGTCTCAGCGATGATCATTTCCATATGACCACGACGACGGGCGGCGCCGCGCGGGTGCTCGCCTGGCTGGAGGAATATCACCAGACCGAATGGCCGGAACTCGAAGTCTTCATGACATCTGTCACCGAACAATGGGCCGTCGCCTCGATCTGCGGGCCGCGCGCCCCGGAGCTCGCGGCGGATCTGTTTGACGATATCGATGCCGATCCCGAACGCTTCCCCTTCATGAGCCATGCATCCGGGCATATCGACGGGGTGCCGGCGCGAGTGTTTCGCATCTCCTTCACCGGCGAGATCAGCTACGAGATCAACGTGCCGGCAAGCTACGGGCTCTGGCTTTGGCGCACCCTGATGGAGCGCGGCGCGCCCTACGGCATCACGCCCTACGGCACCGAGGGCATGCATCTGCTGCGTGCCGAGAAAGGCTTCATCATCGTCGGCCAGGAAACCGACGGCACGCTGACGCCGGTTGATCTCGGCATGGGGTGGGCGGTGAAGAAGAATGCGGATTTCATCGGCAAGCGCTCGCTCACCCGCTCCGACACCGCCCGCGACGACCGGTTGCAACTGGTCGGGCTGATCACCGCCGATCCCGCCTTCGTCATCCCGGAAGGCTCCCAGATCATCGCCTCTGGCCGCGAACAGAGCCCGCGTACCTCGATGATCGGGCATGTCACATCGAGCTATTTCAGCCCCAATCTCGGACACTCGATCGCCCTCGCCCTCATCGCCGGTGGGCATGGGCGCATGGGTGAGCGCATCCATGTCGCCCGCCGCGACGCCGAGCCCGTTCCCGCCACGATTACCGGCTCCGATTTCCTCGCAGGCCTGAAGGACGCATCATGATCGACGAGCGCCGTGTTTCCCCGCTGGCTCATCGCGAGCCCCTCCATGCCGGCGATTTCGCCCATCTCGCGGAAGACGCCTTTCGCGGGATCGTGAGCGTGCGCGCCGCACCGATCCACCTCGCTGCGCCGCTCCAGGCGGTGACGGGGCGCATTCTGCCGATCCGCGCTGGCCATGCCGATCTGGGGCGCCGCTGCGCCGTGCTCTGGCTCGGCCCGGATGAATGGGCGATTCTCGCCGCGCCCGATGCCGCAGCCGGGATCTCGCAGGATCTGTCGCAGGCGCTGACGCTCTATCAGCATCAGGTGGTAGATGTCAGCGACTACAACACTGTCCTCACCCTGCGCGGCAGCGCGGTGCGCGAGCTTCTCGCCAAGCTGATCACCATTGATCTGCATCCGCGCCACTTCGCCCGCG
>NZ_DATGCW010000206.1:0-9769 GCF_035311605.1 Saliniramus sp. | reverse complement strand
CGCCATGAATGACGCACCACCAGACTCCGCCAGAACCTTCGTAATCGCCGCAGTCAGCGACGTCTTGCCGTGGTCAACGTGACCAATCGTGCCGATGTTGCAGTGCGGCTTGTTACGTTCAAACTTTTCCTTGGCCATGGCTTTGGTCCCTGACGCCTCGATTCCAGAGTGGGTGGCGATAGCTGCCGGCGGCGTAGACACGGCTGCGCCTGTGCGCGCCCGCATAAAGCGCTTTGGCTTGCGCTTCAAGAGCAAAAACGCCCGAGGGCGTTCAAACTCCGCAACGGGAGCGATAGTGTGCAGGCAATCCGGCAGGTCCCGGGCCGGGCCGCAGTGCCATCCATGGCCCAGGGTGAATGATCGACGAGGAGTGGTCATGACAATGCGCGACGAAGATGACGGCACGCAGCCGACAGAGGCCTCCGCCCCCGATTGCCCGCCCGGCACGGAGCTCTCCGGCCTGCTCGTCGTCACCCTCGAACAGGCGGTTGCCGCGCCCTATGCCTCGAGCCGGCTCGCCGATGCCGGGGCGCGCGTCATCAAGATCGAGCGGCCCGAGGGCGATTTCGCGCGCCGCTACGACAAATACGTCGACGGCGAGAGCGCCTATTTCGTCTGGCTCAACCGGGGCAAGGAATCGATCGCCCTCGATCTGCGCGATACGGGCGACAAGGCTGTGCTCGCCGCGATCCTCGCCGAGGCCGACGTGTTCATCCAGAACCTCGCTCCCGGCGCCGTGACGCGCCTCGGATTCGATCAGGCCGAGCTGCGGCAGCGCCATCCGCGGCTGATCACCTGCGCCATATCCGGCTACGGGGACGAGGGCCCCTATCGCGATCTCAAGGCCTATGACCTCCTGGTGCAGGCCGAGAGCGGGCTCTCGGAGATCACCGGCACGCCGGAAGGCCGGGCGCGCACCGGCGTCTCGGTCTGCGATATCGCCGCCGGGATGACGGCCTATCAGAACATCCTTCAGGCGCTGATCGCGCGCGGCATCAGCGGGCGCGGGCGCCATGTCGCAGTCTCGCTCTATCACGCGCTCGCGGACTGGATGAATGTCCCTTACCTGCAATACGCCTATGGCGGCGTGACGCCGCAGCGTTGCGGGCTCAACCATCCGACCATCGCCCCCTACGGCGATTATGCCTGTGCGGATGGCAAATCGGTCCTGTTCTCCATCCAGAACGAGGCCGAATGGCGCAGTTTCTGCACGCAGGTGCTCGATCGTCCGGACGTCGCGACGGATCCGCGCTTCATCGACAATCCCGCGCGCGTGCGCAACCGCCCGGCGCTGGATGCGATCATCGCGACCGTCTTCGCGGGCATTCCCCGCGACGCCATGGCGGCACGATTGGAGGCGGCCCGCATCGCCTATGGCCGCGTCTCGACCATGGCGGATCTGCGGGCGCATCCGCAAAACCGGTTCGTGACGGTGGAGACGCCGGCGGGGCCGGTCACCATGCTCGCCCCCGGAGCGCTTGCCGACGGACAGAGCCCGGCCCTGCGCCCGGTTCCCGCCCTCGATGCCCATGGCGAGACCCTGAGGCATGAATTCGGCGGATGATCAGCCGATGAGCCCGCTATGGAACAGGCGGGCAGCCATCAGCGCCAGAATGATCAGGATCAGCCGCTCGAACGCCTTGCGGCTGAATTTCTTGCCCGCCCAGTGCCCGATTACCATGCCGAGCGCGATCGGCAAGAGCGCCAGCCAGCCCTGCAGGAAGCGTTCGAAGGTGAGAATCCCCGTTACGGCGAGGGCCACGGACTGCGTGCCGGTAAAAGCCAGAAACATGGCCGAGAGCGTGAAGACGAAGGTCTCGCGCGCCAGCCGCATGGCGTGAATGAAGGTCACTGTGATGGGCGCCGCAATCCCGGTCGCGCCCTGGAGGATCCCGCCGAAGAAGCCGACGGCCGGCGACCACCGCCAGGCAGAATCGGGCGGGATCCGCATCTCCGGGCGCGCCAGCGAGAGCCCGATATAAAGCACGACCATGATGGCGAGCAGCAGGGACAAGGTCGCCGCCGGAAGCGCCGTCAGCACCCAGGTCCCGATGATGACGCCGACGAACCCCGTCGGCAGCAACGCCTTGAGGAAGCCGCTGCCTTGGCGATAGGCGTGGAACTTCCATAATTGCCAGATATTCGTCATCACCAGCGAGACCATCATGATGGCGATGGCGTGCTGCACCCCGAGGAAGGCGGCGAGAACCGGGATGGTGACCAGCGGCAGGCCGAGGCCGGTCGCGCCCTTGACGAAACCGCCGAGGATCAGCCCCAGCATGACCATGACGGCCGATTCGAGTTCCACGTCCTCACCTCTTTCCAAGGATTCCCGCACGTCGCGCGACGCGCAAGCTATGCCCGCGCCGGCTGGTCCGCGCAACGGGCAGTCCCGCCATCCCGTCTGGGGCTGACGGGCCCGGACCGTCGGGCTGCCTGACCGGCCAGCCAGCACGAACCCGCCCGCGCGAATTTTTTTACGAACCGGACGGCGGCGGGTTGACACCGCGCGCCACGCTTTTCATAAGACGCGCATACCGACGCGCTGCTCCGGCGGCATCGCGCGGCGGGGGAATGTCCCGAGCGGCAAAGGGGGCTGACTGTAAATCAGCTGGCGTATGCCTTCGTAGGTTCGAGTCCTACTTCCCCCACCATATCATGTTCCGAAAAAATTGATTTTTGACGATATTTGGCATAAGCCGATCAACAGGCAGGTCATCGAGGGTTGTGCGTTTGCGCCGCGAGCGGTTTTGGCTACGATCCTCACACCCGGGCGGGTGTAGCTCAATGGTAGAGCAACAGCCTTCCAAGCTGAAGACGGGGGTTCGATTCCCCTCACCCGCTCCATCGCCCTGCAGCGCGAAGCGCTGTCATGCGCTGCAGATGCCCATATCTGGACGGGTTCCGCCGGACGTCGCGGTCGCGCCGCGAGGGCGCCGGCTTCGGGCATGTTGCCGCAGCCCCACCGCAATTCCGGTTCATTCCCTCTCCTGTCACTTGGCAATCCGCCCAAGCGTGCCTAAGTTACGGCGGACCATTGGTGGTGCGCGCGCACGGCGCGCTGCCGGATATGTACATCGGCGACGAACGGATCGAGATGAACCCGAATTTCAGAAACTTCGCCCTCTGGGTGGTCATCTTCCTTCTCGTGCTTGCCCTGGTGACGCTCTTCCAGAGCCCCAATCAGAGTCAGCAGGGACAGGAAATTGCCTATAGCCAGCTCTTGACCGATGCGGAGGCAGGACGTGTGTCCAGCGTCGTCATCGCCGGCGACGAGATCACCGGGCGTTATCAGGACGGGTCGGCGTTCCAGACCTTCGCGCCGAACGATCCCAATCTCGTCCAGACGCTGCAGGAGCGTGGTGTGCAGATCAATGCACGCCCGCCACAGGATAATACACCCTGGTTCGTTTCGCTCTTCCTCAACTGGCTTCCGATCCTGATCTTCATCGCCGCCTGGATCTTCCTGTCGCGGCAGATGCAGGGCGGAGCCGGGCGTGCCATGGGATTCGGGAAGTCGAAGGCGAAGCTCCTGACCGAAGCGCATGGTCGCGTCACCTTCGATGACGTCGCCGGCATTGACGAGGCGAAGGAGGATCTGCAGGAGATCGTCGAATTCCTGCGCGATCCCCAGAAATTCCAGCGGCTGGGCGGGCGCATCCCGCGCGGCGTGCTCCTGGTCGGCCCGCCCGGCACCGGCAAGACGCTCACTGCGCGCGCCGTGGCCGGTGAGGCGAATGTGCCGTTCTTCACGATTTCCGGCTCCGATTTCGTCGAGATGTTCGTTGGCGTTGGTGCCAGCCGCGTGCGCGACATGTTCGAGCAGGCCAAGAAGAACGCGCCCTGCATCATCTTCATCGACGAGATCGACGCCGTCGGTCGTCATCGTGGCGCCGGCCTTGGCGGCGGCAATGACGAGCGCGAGCAGACGCTCAACCAGCTCCTCGTCGAGATGGACGGCTTCGAGGCCAATGAGGGCGTGATCATCATCGCCGCCACCAACCGCCCCGACGTGCTCGATCCCGCGCTGCTGCGTCCGGGGCGTTTCGACCGCCAGATCGTCGTGCCCAATCCCGACGTCACGGGCCGCGAGAAGATCCTGCGCGTCCACATGCGCAAGGTGCCGCTGGCGCCCGACGTCGATGTGCGCGTCATCGCGCGCGGCACGCCGGGCTTCTCGGGTGCGGACTTGATGAATCTGGTCAACGAAGCCGCCTTGCTGGCCGCGCGCCGCTCCAAGCGCATCGTCACGCAGCTCGAATTCGAGGATGCCAAGGACAAGGTGATGATGGGCGCAGAGCGCAAGTCCATGGCCATGTCCGAGGAAGAGAAGAAGCTCACCGCCTATCACGAGGCCGGTCACGCCATCGTCGGACTCTACGTGCCCGCCGGCATCCCCGTCCACAAGGCGACGATCATTCCGCGCGGACGCGCGCTCGGCATGGTGAAGTTCCTGCCCGAGGGCGATCGCTATTCCATGAAATACAAGGAATACACTTCGCAACTCGCGGTCGCCATGGGTGGTCGCGTGGCGGAGGAGTTGATCTTCGGCAAGGACAACATCACCTCCGGCGCCACCGGTGATATCCAGCAGGCGACGAAGATCGCCAAGGCAATGGTTACCCAGATGGGCTATTCCGACGAGCTCGGCCTCGTCGATTACGGCTCGGGCCAGGACGAGCCCTTCGTCGGCATGTCGATGGGCAAGCAGAACACCACTTCCGAAGAGACCGCGCGCAAGATCGATGCGGAGGTTCGCCGTCTCGTCGATACGGGCTATCACGATGCCAAGAGGGTTCTCACCGAGCATTACGACGAATTCGTCACCATCGCTGAAGCGCTGCTCGAATTCGAAACGCTCAGCGGCGAGGAGCTGATCGGCCTGCGTGAGGGCAAGCGCCCGGTGCGCGAGGTTCCCGAGACGCCGCTCCCGGCACGCGGCTCGATCGTGCCCAGCGCCGGTGGCAAAAAGAAGCCGCGTCCGCGCGGCGAGCCTGATGCCGGCGATCCGGGCATCGAGCCGCAGCCGACCTGAGGCAAGAACCGTCGCGTTTGCGTGGTACACCGCCTTGAAACAATGCCCGCCCCATCGGCGGGCATTGTCATTTACGCTCGGTCAGTCCTTTGCGCGTAATATTTCAACAGACAATGTGAACGAACACGGACATCGTCGCCGCCCGTGCAACTTGACGCTCCCCGAGGTGCGGGGTAGCTGCAACGAGCGAACGGAAAACGGCTTTGATCAATCGGGGGGGTGCGACCTTGCGCCAGTATTTCGGAACGGACGGCATTCGCGGGAGGGCGAACAGCACCATCACGCCGGAACTCGCCATGCGCGTCGGCCAGGCGGCAGGGCTCGTCTTCAACCGGGGTGATTATCGCCACCGCGTGGTGATCGGCAAGGATACGCGTCTTTCCGGCTACATGATCGAGAACGCCCTCGTTGCCGGCTTCACCTCCGTCGGCATGGATACGCTGCTGCTCGGTCCGATGCCGACGCCGGCCGTCGCCATGCTGACACGGTCCATGCGTGCCGATCTCGGCGTGATGATCTCCGCCTCGCACAATCCCTTCGAGGATAACGGCATCAAGCTGTTCGGTCCCGACGGTTTCAAGCTCTCCGATACGACCGAAAAGCGCATCGAGAAATTCATCAATGCCGATCTGACCCGCCGTCTCGCCACGGCCTCGCAACTGGGGCGGGCGCGGCGCGTCGAGGGTGTGCAGGCACGTTATGTCGAATTCGCCAAGCGCACCCTGCCGCGTGGACTCGATCTGGACGGACTGCGCATCGTGCTCGATTGCGCCAACGGCGCCGCCTACAAGGTTGCGCCGGATGCGCTCTGGGAGCTCGGCGCGGAGGTCTTCGCCATCGGTATCGAACCGGACGGCATGAATATCAACCGCGAAGTCGGCTCCACGGCGCCTGAAGCGCTCCAGGCCAAGGTGCGCGAATTGCGCGCCGATATCGGCATCGCCCTCGACGGGGATGCCGACCGGGTGATCATCGTCGACGAAAAAGGCCAGCTGGTTGATGGCGACCAGCTGATGGCGGCGATCGCGCGCAGCTGGCGGGAGGACGAGCGGCTGTCGAAACCCGGCATCGTGGCGACCGTGATGTCCAATCTCGGGCTTGAGCGCTACCTCGCGGGGCTGGGCCTCGAGACGATCCGCACCGCCGTCGGTGATCGCTATGTGCTCGAACACATGCGGGCGCATGGCTACAATCTCGGCGGCGAGCAATCCGGGCACATCATCATGTCGGATTATGCGACGACGGGCGACGGCCTCGTCGCCGCATTGCAATTGCTGAGCGTGGTCAAGCGCAGCGAGAAGCCGGTGTCCGAGGCCTGCCACAGTTTCGATCCCCTGCCGCAGGTCCTCAAGAACGTGCGTTATGCCGGGGGCGATCCTCTCGGTGACGCGCGCGTCAACGGTGCGATCGAGGCCGGACGCAAGAGCCTGGACGGCAATGGCCGTCTCGTCATCCGCGCCTCCGGCACGGAACCCGTGATTCGGGTGATGGGGGAAGGCGATGACGCTGATCTCGTCACACGTGTGGTTGACGATATCGTCGGGGTGATCAGCCGAGTCGCGGCCTGAAAAAGCTCACAACTGCAGACTGTTATATCCAACTCGTGTCTCGGAATAACACGGGCTTTCCAGTCTTATGGAGAAGATTGTTAGGCCTAAGATTTAACTTTAAGTCGTATTTAACAAATCGCGTTCATTCTTCGGGAAGTCTTACCAACGCGCGCTGCTTCGTGCTGCCTGCGTTTGATGCTCGAAGAGGACAGTCTGTCATGCGTGAAGTTCGGCTTTCAGCCTTTGCCGGAACCGCCCTTGCCGGGATCGCGCTCGCCGGAGCAACCCTGCTCGCCGGTGGATCAGCGACCCTTGCCGCCGATCTTCCGGCGCCCCCTCCGGTTTACGAGCCGCCTCCCCCGCCGGTCGCCATCGGCGGCGGCTGGTATTTGCGCGGTGATGTCGGGGTGACGCAGCAACATCTGAAAGATCTCACCAACGTGGATCTCGATGCGCGCGTTATCAATGCTGGTAACAGCATCGACTTCATCAAGCAATCCTTCAACCCGGCCGCGACCATTGGTGTCGGTGTCGGCTACCAGGTGAACAACTGGTTTCGTGCGGATGTGACCGGTGAATACCGCACGCGCTCACGCTACAGTGCCACCGAGCAGATCCTGCGGCCGGACGGCACCACGGCTGCCAATGGCGTGAACTATTTCGACGCGTCCAAGACCGAATGGGTCGGCCTCGCCAATGCGTATCTCGACCTTGGAACATGGGGTGGGCTGACACCGTATGTGGGCGCAGGTATCGGTTTCGCACGGGTGCGGATCGGCCATTTCCGGGATATCAATCTCACGCCGGGGAATCCGACTGTCGCAACGGCACCTGCCGGAACGCGCACGAATTTCGCGTGGGCGCTGCATACCGGCTTTGCCTATCAGTTCAGCGACACCATGAAGATGGATGTCGGTTATCGCTACCTGAACATGGGCAAGGGCGAGACCGGGGGCCCGGCGCGCAATCAGAATGGCGGCGGCACGTCACAGACGCCTTGG
Organism: Saliniramus sp.; assembly: GCF_035311605.1. Lineage (NCBI taxonomy): Bacteria > Pseudomonadati > Pseudomonadota > Alphaproteobacteria > Hyphomicrobiales > Salinarimonadaceae > Saliniramus > Saliniramus sp. The sequence goes on along the minus strand of NZ_DATGCW010000206.1, from coordinate 2,183 downwards.
GTTTTCAACAACCTGCACTCGCACGACATCCGCGTCGGCCTGCGCTGGATGCTTGATGCGCCGCAGGCCCAGCCGGTTCATTGGGATGAGCCGGTGATTCGAAAGCATTGATCTGCGGTGATCTTGGAAAACCGCATGATCATGATCACCATACGCTTTTTGCAAACGGCGCCGCAGGGCGCCGTTTTCATTTTCGGGCGCACAATCAAAAAGTGCAATTTTCTGTTAAGCTTAATCATCACTTAACGATCACCGGCGATAGTCGAAATCAGAAATCGCGCGGCCTGCGTGAGTTGATTCGTTGTCACAGCCGAGGACTTCGTCATGTCGAGGGTAATGCCGATCGCGGCGGCCATCATGGTCGGTCTCGCCGCCAATACCGCACAAGCAGCTGATCTGCCGCCACTCCCCGATCTCGACCAACCGCTCATCAGCGACCGCCCGCTCGGCGCCGGCTGGTATCTGCGCGGCGACGTCGGAATCGGCTCGACCGGGCTGGGCTCTGCCGTCAGTAACGATGCGCCGGGCACGCGCGAACATACCAATCGGCGCATGGGAACCGGCATGAGTCTAGGGGCCGGTGCCGGCTATCAGTTCAACTCCTGGCTGCGGGCAGACGTTACCATCGATCACCGCTTCGACGCCCGCTATCGTGGGAAGACCCGCCTCGGCACTGCCGACTGGCATCATCAGGGCCAGATGTCGGCCACGACGATGCTGGCCAATGCCTATCTCGATCTTGGCACCTGGCATGCGTTCACCCCGTATATCGGTGCCGGCCTCGGCTTCTCGGCCAAGCGGCTGAACCAGTATGAAATCAGTTCCGGGGGCACCACGCTCGCCTCCCTGAAAAACCGCAACCGCAATGATTTCGCCTGGGCGCTGATGGCCGGTGTCGCGGTCGATACCGGTGCCAATACGAGCCTCGATCTCGGCTATCGCTATCTCAACCTGCGTCATGCCAATACCGGCATCACGACGGGCTTCGGCGGCGTCTCGCTGCGCAGCCTCGAATCGCACGAGTTCCGCGCCGGTCTCAGATGGCATTTCGGAAATTAATACAATTTTCAGATGCTGGTAAGCGGTTGTTAAGGTTAACAGACCAGTATCAAGGCAGAAATCAGTATGACACCGCGTATTCGGCGCGGCACCTTTAAAGAGGAAAGACGATGCGGGCCAGATACTTCATCTCGACGGCAATCCTCGCCGCGCTCATTGCCCCTGCAGCACCGGCCATGGCCGCCGATGTCTTCGGCCCGCTGCGCGGCACGCAATATGGAGGCCCGGCGATGAAGCCGGTGGTTGCATGGGAGGGCGGATATTTTGGTGGCACCGCCGGCGCGACGACGGGCAATGCATCATTCAGTGGCTCATTGAGCGATTCTGTCGGCTTTATCCTGCGTAATACGACGATCAATGACCTGCTTGGTGTTGATCAATGGCTTGCTCCTCGTACAGGCGCCATGAATTCAGGCAATTTCGGGCTGTTTGCGGGTTTCAACTATCAGATTGACGAAGCGGTCCTTGGTTTCGAGGCCGACTATTCCCGCGTCAAGCTCTCGACCTCCGGCCAGGATGCCATGGGACGCAGCACGGAGAGCAACGGTGTTCGATACGTTGCACGCACGAATGGCGAGGTTTCTGTCGAGGTTCGCGACCTCATGACCCTGCGCGGTCGTGCCGGATATACGATGGGGAGCTTTCTGCCATTCGTGACCGGTGGCCTTGCATTGGCAAACTACACAACTTTTAGCAGCGCCACTGTCGACACGACAGAGACCGTTGTCGCAACGGGCGTCGTCATCGGCGATCTCGACGAAACCGAGACCCGTCGCAAACGTCGCATCGGCATCGGCCTTGCCGGCGGTGCCGGTGTCGACGTCTCCGTTACGGAGAATCTGTTCATCCGTGGTGAATGGCAGTATCTGCATTTCCCCGATCTCAACGGTGCAAACGTCAACCTGCATAATTTCCGCGCCGGTGCCGCCGTGAAATTCTGAAAAATCCCGGCATCAGCGCAAATCCATCGTCAGAAAGCCCTTGCGGCGCGTCGGAACTCCGGCGCGCCGCTTCGCTTGCCATCCTTCCCCAGCGCGAGGCTGTTGACGGGAGCCGGCAACGCCGTCATACCCGTCGGCGGGACACCTCCCCCCAACGGGAGGCGCCCATCTGAGAGGATGGAG
>NZ_DATGCW010000205.1:0-8474 GCF_035311605.1 Saliniramus sp. | reverse complement strand
GCCCGGCGCGGCGGGCCGCTTCCTGCGCTGGCTCGCCGCCGGCATGCTTGGCATTCTCACCACCACCATCATCGCGACCATCGCAACCGGCCCGTTCGCCGCCTATCATTTCCAGATCGCCAATCCCTATGGTCTGATCGGCAATGCCCTGGCTTTGCCCATCGTCTCGCTCGTGGTGATGCCGGCGGGCGTGATCGGCGTATTCCTGATCGGCTTCGGCCTTGACCATTTCGCCTGGCAGGTGATGGGCTTCGGCATTGCCAGGGTGCTCGACGTGGCCCATTTCGTCGCCGGTTTCGAAGGGTCGAACCTGCCCGTCGCCGCTTTCGGCAACGGGGCGCTGGCGCTGATGGTGATCGGTTTGCTCATGGCGACGCTCTTCGTCTCGCCGCTGCGACGGCTGGCGGTGATCCCGGCAGGCATCGGCTTCGCGCTCGCCATGACACCGGATCGGCCCGATCTCTATGTCGATCGCAACGGTGCGGGCGCCGCAATCAGGGGCGCGGATGGCAGGCTCGTGCTGCTGGGCCGTCCGAGCACCTTCGTCACCGCGCAATGGCTGAAGGCCGATGGCGATGCGCGGCTGATGACGGATGCGCCGGAGGACTCCGACGCGTCCCTGCATGCGGGCGTGAACTGCGATCCCCTCGGCTGCACCAAGGCTCTGGTCGGCGGGCATGCAGTCGCTTTCGTGATGGATGCGCGCGCCTTCAGGGAGGATTGCGCACGCGCGGCCATCGTCATCACACCGCTGGAAGCCCCGCCCTCATGCGCGGCGCCCCGCGTGATCGATCGCATGACGCTGCAGCGGCATGGTGCAGTCAGTGCGCATTTCGCCGAGAATTTCGGTGCGGATGCGACGCAATTCGCGGCCATGCCGGACGCACCTGCGGAGAGTGGAGAGCCATTCGAGCCGCAGATCGCCGGTTCCGGGGCCGAAGATCCCGATTCCGGGAATGCGCCGGCGGGAGTGGCGCGGTTCGACGGCGATGTTGAACGCCAAGGCGCTGACACAGAACCGGAGCGAGGGATGATCCGGGAAACGACCGGTGGGATGCCTGGGGGGAGTACCTGGGAGAGGCGCGGCGACGGGCGTGGGGATAGGCTTGGTGAGAGGCTAGGTGAGAGGCTAGGTAAGAGGCTTGGTAAGAGACCTGACGGTGGCCGTAGCGGTGGCATAGCCGGGACGGATGTGGGGACGGATAGCGTTGCGGACGCTCCTGATGCCGATCCGATCAGGCGCTTTACGGGCGTGCGCCGCGCGAACGAAACCCGCCCCTGGCTCTTGCGCAACACCGATGACTGAGCCCGCGACGACCGCGCGATCCGACCCAACCTGATCGGCGGAAGCCCTGAAGCTGCGGGCGGCATGCGCCGCGCCAGCACGACGCGCCCGGATCAGCGTGTAGAACAAGGGCTCATCAGCTGGCGCCTCCCCTTACCCGGGCGGAGGCGGCGCGGGCGCTGCTCTCAATAACGGCGCACCAGCGAAACCAGCCGCCCCTGAATCTGGACGCGATCAGGCCCCAGCACGCGTGTTTCATAGGCCGGATTCGCCGCCTCGAGCGCAATGGATGAGCCGCGTCGCCGGAAGCGTTTCAGGGTCGCCTCCTCCGCATCAATCAGCGCAACGATGATATCACCGGTATTGGCAACATCCTGGCGGCGGATGACGACGATATCACCGTCGAGAATACCCGCTTCGATCATCGAATCGCCGCGCACTTCCAATGCGTAATGCTCGCCGCCGGTGATGAAATCGGGCGAGACCGCGATGGTATGCATCGGATTCTGGATCGCCGAAATCGGCGTGCCCGCCGCAATGCGCCCCATGACGGGGATGTTCACCGCACGCTCGTAATCCTCATCGGCGAGGGGATTGGGAATATCGGCGTCATCCGCAAGACTGCCATGCCGCGCATCGTTGCGATCACGCCCCTTGTCGCCCGCTCCCTTGTGGCCCGCTCCCGTGCCGCCCTCGACCTTGCCGCCTTCCATCTTGCCGCCCTCGACGACACTGGGCGAGAAGCCACCGCGCCCGGTGCCGGCAGCGGAACCGGCACCACCGAGCGGACGCTGCAATGCCTCGGGCATGCGCAGAATTTCCAGCGCGCGCGCGCGATACGGCAGCCGCCGGATGAAACCACGCTCTTCCAGCGCCGTGATCAGACGGTGGATGCCGGATTTCGACTTCAGATCCAGCGCATCCTTCATTTCGTCAAAGGATGGCGGCACGCCCGATTCGCGCATGCGTTCATGGATGAAGGTCAGCAATTCGTGCTGCTTACGCGTGAGCATGGTTCCGCCTTGCGATTCGAGATCAAACAAATCACGAACACATTACGGGTTCCCACTGTGTTCCGCAAGTCTCACCTGCCCGATATTATGCATTTTTCGCGAAAAACAATTCAAGATCACAAAACAGAAACAGCCCGGGATTGCACTTCTGTTGATTGCCACACCAGTTTCATCGACGCAGGCGTTCATTCCGGCTTTGAAGAATGCGCATTCGATTCTATTCTGGTTGGATGAATGACAGCCCAGCAGCCTCCGCCACGATCAGCCTCGACCCACCGATGACCGGTGACGCCCCCGCCTTCACCGGCACCGCTGCCGTGCGCCGGCATCTGTTTCAGGCGCTGGTCGACGCGAAAATCGCCTTTGGCGGCAAGACCGTCATCCTCGAAGACGCCCAGCGTCAGCCGCTGACCTATAGCCGCCTCGTGATCGGAGCGCTCGCCCTCGGGCGCAAGCTCGTTGCGGATACGCAACCGGGCGAGCGGATCGGCGTGTTCCTGCCCAGTGTCCAGGCCACGGCCGTCACCTTCTTCGGTCTGCACGCCTTCGCCCGTGTACCGGCGATGCTGAATTTCACCTCCGGCCCCGCCAATCTGAAAGCCGCCTGCGAGATCGCCGCGATCGGCACCATCGTCACGTCGCGCAAGTTCATCGACGAAGGCAAGCTCGACGATGCTCTCGCGGCGATCGCGCCGGGGCGACGGGTGATCTATCTCGAAGACATACGCGATCAGGTCAGCAGCCTCGACAAGGCGCGCGCGGCAGCCGAGAGCCTGTTCGCCGGAGCGCTGGCGAAGCGATCCGGGCCGACACCGGATGACGAGGGGGTGATCCTCTTCACCTCGGGCTCCGAGGGCAAGCCGAAGGCCGTCGTGCTCTCGCATGCCAATCTTCTGTCGAATGCCGGCCAGGTGATGCAGCATGCCGAAGGCGTGCTCAGCCGGGACGACATCTTCTTCAACCCGTTGCCGGTGTTCCATTCCTTCGGCCTGACGGCGGGACTGATCCTGCCCGTGATCCATGGCATCCGCGCCTTCCTCTATCCGAGCCCGCTGCATTACAAGCAGGTGCCGAAGCTGATCGAGAGCGCGAAGGCGACCTTCCTGCTCGCCACGGATACTTTCCTCCAGGGCTATGCCCGCGCCGCCGGCGATGTCGATATGTCCTCGATCCGCTATATCGTCGCCGGGGCCGAACGTGTGCGCGAGGAGACGCAACGGCTGTGGAAGCGTTACGACGCAATGATCCTCGAGGGTTATGGCGCGACGGAATGCGCCCCGGTCATCGCCTGCAATCTGCCCCAGCGTCACCGTCACGGCTCGGTCGGCCCCTTCCTGCCGGGCATCCGCTGGAAACTGACGCCCGTGGAGGGCATCAAGCGCGGCGGACGGCTTTCGATTGCCGGCCCCAACGTCATGGCCGGCTATATCGATCCGGATGATCCCACGCGGCTGATCCCGCCGGAAGACGGCTGGCACGATACCGGGGACATCATCCTGATCGAGGACGGTTTCGTCACGATTCGCGGACGCGCCAAGCGCTTCGCCAAGATCGGCGGCGAAATGATCTCTCTGGCTGCCGTCGAGACGATGATCCAGGAATTGTGGCCCGACGACACCCATGTGGTCGTGGCCCTGGCAGACGAGCGCAAGGGCGAGCAGCTCGTTCTCGTCACGGAGAAAGCCGATGCCGATCGCGAAGCGGTGGTCGAGCATGGCCGCGACAAGGGCTTTTCCGATCTCTGGCTGCCGCGCGCGGTGCTGGTGGCGCAAATTCCTGTTCTCGGATCGGGCAAGATCGATTATGCCGGAACCGAAGCGCTGGCGGGAAAGCTGCGCGCGATGATGTAGGGGCGGGCGGGCGCGCCCGATCGGAGCCGGTATGACCCTTTTTGAAGCGGCGCTTCTTGGAATCGTCCAGGGCGTATTCATGTTCGTGCCGGTCTCGTCGACCGCGCATCTCGTGCTCACCCAGCATTTCCTGATCGCGCAGGGCTCGCAGATGCCGCCGCCCGAGAGCGCGCAAATGATCCTGTTCGACCTGATCGTGCATGTCGGCACGCTGGTCTCGATCATCGTGGTCTTCCGCAAGACGCTGGCACAGTTTCTCGGCGGCTCGATCATCGCCGCGCGCGAGATTGCGCTGGAGCGCCGGGCTTCGCCTCAGGCGCGTTTCCTGGTCTGGCTCTGGGCGATGGGGCTGCTCTCGGTCTTTGTCACCGGTGTGATGGGGCTCACCTTCCGCGACATGTTCGAGCGGGTCTTCGCCAATCCGGCCATCATCCCGATCACACTGGCCACGACGGGCGTGTTGCTCTGGCTGACCGACCGGCTGAAGCCACGCCGCTACGGGCTGAAGGATCTCGGCATCGGCATGGCGCTCACCATCGGCTTCGCCCAGGGGCTTGCGCTGATCCCCGGCATCAGCCGCTCGGGCATGACCATCATCGCCGCGCTGTTCGTCGGACTCAAGCGCAAGCGTGCGGCGGAGTATTCCTTCCTGATCGCCTTCCCCACCATCCTCGCCGCGACGCTGGTCCAGAGCGCCGAAGTGTATCTCAGCGGCGAAGCGCTGCGCATCAACTGGGCTGCCGCCAGCGTCGGTTTCGTCGTCTCGGCGCTCATCGGCACGATCGCGCTCCAGATCGTCCTGAAGCTGCTCTATCGTGCCAAACTGAAATACTTCTCCTTCTATCTCTGGGGCATGGCCCTGCTCGTCGCCTTCGGCGTGGTGGAATTCGGCAAGTGAGGCGAGAGCCTCACACTGCACGATCCCGCCCCGCTGCCCTGAAGCACGGGGAGCGCCCCCTTGATCAAGGCGACGTCACCAGCCTCGCGCGTCGACACCGGCGTTGAACCGCAACGCGCGGCTCACTCGGCGGCGCGCTGGCCTTGCTTGCGCCGGTTCTCGTCACGCAGACGCTCATCCGGCTTGATCAGCCTGAAGCGGCAGCTTTCACCGGGCGCCAGATCACGGTAATGTCCGCGATAGGCGAGTTTGATCGAACTGGCGCTGTAGGACCGGCTCTCGATGACGAGTGTTTCGTGGTTCACGTCGACATCGAGCACCTGCCGGCGATAGCGCAGGCGGACCCGGATGCGTTTGATCTCGTCAGGCAGGGCCGGGTCGAAATGCAGCGTGTTGCCGCGCATGTCGATGCCGACGAAACAGCGCTGCACGAGGTCGATCGTTCCTGCCATGGCGCCGGTATGGATCCCTTCCGGCGTGGTGCCGCCCTGCACATCGGCGATGTCGCTGTCGAGCGTATGCTGGAAATGCTTCCAGGAGCGCGGGCGATCGGAACGTGCCAGCACCCAGGCATGGGCGACGCCGCTGAGCGTCGAGCCGTGGGAGGTGCGCGCCATGTAATATTCGACGTTGCGCCTGAGATGCTCCGGCCCGAACGGATAACCCAGCCGTTCGAAGATCTGATAAAGTTCATCCGCCGTGAACAGATAGAACAGCATCAGCACATCGGCCTGTTTAGAAGCCTTGTACCGGTTCACCGCGTCGTCTTCCGCCTCCAGAATCCGGTCGAGGCGCTGGATGTCGCCGTATTTCTCGCGGTAGCCCTCCCAGTCGAATTCTTCCAGATCGTCATAGCCCTCGAACTGGCTGATGATGCCGTCATCGTGGAAGGGCACGCGCAGCTTGCGGCTGATCTCGTACCAGCGCGCGCGCTCTTCGGGCGACAGGCCCATGGTCTCGCACAGTCGCTCCGCCTGCGCCGTGGGAATGGCCTCCAGCACATCCTCGGTGCGCGACATCAGCCAGGCGACCATGACGTTCGTATAGGCGTTGTTGTCGACGCCGCCTTCCGCGCTCGCATCGATTCCAGGATAGGCGGTATGATACTCGTCCGGCCCCATCACGCCCTCGATCTCGTAGCGGTCGATTTCCGGATCGTATGTCGCGATCGAGGCCCAGAACCGGGCGATTTCCAGAAACATCTCGGCGCCGAAGGCGGTGAGGAACTCGTAATCGTCGGTGGCCTCGTAATATTGCCAGATATTGAAGGCGATGGCCGCGTTGATATGGCGCTGGCGGTGGGTATTGTCCGGGTTCCAGCGCCCGGATTCCGGATTGAGATGCAGCTTCTGCGTTTCCTCGCGCCCGTTCGAACCGCTCTGCCAGGGGAACATGGCGCCTTCGAAGCCTTCCTCGCGCGCCGCCCGTTTCGCCTCGGGCAGACGGCGATAGCGATAGCGCAGGAGCGCGCGCGTCAGTGTTGGCAGGCGCAGGCTGAGGAAGGGAAAGATGAAGAGTTCGTCCCAGAAGATATGCCCGCGATAGGCCTCGCCGTGCCAGCCGCGCGCAGGGATGCCGACATCGAGATCGATGGAATGCGGTGAGGCTGTCTGCAGGCAGTGGAAGATATGCACCCGCAATTTCAGCTCGGTTTCGGCCATGTCGCCGTCAGTGAGCTCGATGTCACAATCTTCCCAGAGATGCCGCCAGGCGATTTCATGAGCAGCCTGCAATTGTGCGAAATCACTGGCATGGCCCAGCGTGCGCTTGGCTTCGAGCCCCGCCTCGGCGATGGCCCAGTCGCGTGAATTGTGCAGGGCAACGACCTTCTCGGCCGTGATCGGCGCGCCTTCACGCGCCTCGCAGGTGATGATCTGCCAGATGCGTCGGTCGGAGCCATGGGTTTCGTATTCCGGATGCACGCCGCAATCTTCACAATGGACAAGCGTACGCGCCGCCATGGCGAGTTCGATGCGTGACTGGTTGGTGCGCGCACGCAGATACAGCGTGTCGGCGCCGAGATGGTCGAGCTCGAGAATGTCGAGATGCTGCGAGGCCAGCTGGCGGTAACGCGCCACACCGTTATTGCTGACGCTGCCATCGAGGCCGGAGCGGAACTGCATCGTGCCGGACCAGTTTTCCGGCGTGATCGTCACCGAGAGGGCCGCGAGATGGCGCTCGGCCATGGAGACGAGCCGCTTCTCGCTCCAGCGTGTGATGCGCCCTTCACCATCGCGCGCCCGGATCTCGCGCAGGAGCAGGCCGCGCTTGAGATCCAGTGATTGGCTATAGGAGAGGATATCGACCTCGTCGATATGGAACCATGGCCCCTCGCCGATGCGGAAACTCAAGGGCAGCCAGTTCGGCAGATTGACAAGATCCTCGTTTTCGACCTTGCGGCCCGAGACCTCGCTGGTCAGGCGGTTATAGCCGCCGGCGATATAGGTTCCCGGATAATGCGTGCCGTCATCGGCGGTATCCGGGCTCGCGCCGCGCGTGGCAAAGTAGCCGTTACCGAGCGTACACAGCGCCTCGTGAAGGGCTTCGCGGTCGGGATCGTAGGAATCGTAGGTCAGCACCCAGCCGAGGGTCTCTTCGCTCATGCGGTCCTTCCAGGGTCGGAATTGGCAGATCACGACGCGAACGCGCCGCACGGGCCCGCGGTTCCGGCAGGAATTGCCGCAACGCATGCCGATTATGCCCGTCTTTGCGCCCGCGCCATATGCGGACTGCCCCTTACGAAGAGCCTTTCCGCATGGCTCGGCCCTGCCATGAGCGACCTTCAGTTCAGTTTCTGCGCCACCGCCGCTTCCGCGAATGTCGCCATGCCGGCATGGCAATGGGCCGCGGCCTTGATCAGCCCCATTGCCATGGCCGCACCCGACCCCTCGCCGAGGCGCATGTCCAGCGCAAGCAGCGGCACCTTGCCAAGGCGTTCGAGCACGTCACGATGGGCACCCTCGGCCGAGAGATGACCGAAGACGCAATGATCGAGCGCGCGCGGATCGATCGCGTGCAGGATCGCCGCCGCCGCCGTCGCGACATAGCCGTCAACCACCACCGGCACCCGCTCACTGCGCGCCGCGAGGATCGCCCCGGCCATGGCCGCGATCTCCCGCCCGCCCAGACGCGCGAGAACCGCCAGCGGATCGCCGAGATGTTCGCGATGCAGCGCGATCGCCGCCTCTACCGCCGCGACCTTGCGTTCAAGCCCGGCATCATCGACGCCGGTGCCGCGCCCCACCCAATGCGCCGCCTCGCCGCCATAGAGCGCGGTGAAGATCGCCGCCGCGATGGTGGTGTTGCCGATCCCCATCTCGCCGATACCCAGAAGATCCGTGCCGCCGGCGATCGCCTCCATGCCGAAGGCCATGGTCGCCACCGCATCCTTGTCGCCCATGGCGGGCTCACGCGTGATATCCTTGGTG
>NZ_DATGCW010000204.1:0-11296 GCF_035311605.1 Saliniramus sp. | reverse complement strand
CTACGGGCTCGTCGGTGCCGGTCGTACGGCGATTGCCGAAGCCTTGTTCGGCCTGCGCGACTGTGCTTCGGGAACGATCCTGATCGACGGCAAGGAGGTGTCGATCGGCTCACCTGAACGGGCCATTGGAATGGGTATTTCACTGGTTCCGGAAAACCGCAAGGAGCAGGGGCTCGTCCTGCAGATGAGCTGTCGCGACAACATGACCCTGCCGCAGGTCCAGGATCTCACGGCAGGCCCTTTCGTCTCCTCCGGCGCGGAGATCGCGATCTTCGACCAGTATCGCGACCGGCTGGCCATCAAGACGCCGAGCTGGCGCCAGCCGGCGGGAGTCTTGTCGGGGGGCAACCAGCAGAAGATCGTCATCGGCAAATGGCTTTCGATGCAGCCCCGCGTGCTGATCGTGGACGAGCCGACGCGCGGCATCGATGTCGGATCGAAATCCGAAATTCACACCCTGCTGCGCGAACTCGCCGCCCAGGGCTATGCGGTGATCGTGATCAGTTCGGAAATGCCCGAGATCCTGCGTGTCTCCGACCGTATCGTGGCGATGTATCACGGGCGCATCACCCGGGAATTCACCGCTGCGGAGGTAACCGAGGATTCCCTCGTCCAGGCGATTTCCGGTGTGGCCGCAACGGCTGAAGCCTGATGCCTATCGGAGATTAAACCGGCCCATCGTCTATTCCGCCACCGCATCGCGGGTTTCCTGCGCGACAGGTGCCCTTCCTCCATCCGTGAGACTCTTCTCAACCAGCGCGAGGCGGCGTCTGGCCTTGGCGGCATGTTCGCCGCAGCGGCGCAAGCGGTCGATGGCGGTGACCAGGCGATCAAGGGTCATCGGGTCGATGGCGCCCTGCGCCGCCGAGACCAGCAGCGCGCTCTTCATCTGCTGATAGGCGCTCTCGACACGCTCCGCATCCGCCTGTGCCGAACCGGTGCCGAATCCCGGTTCGTCGGCTGAAGGGCCCGCGATAGTGGCGACGAGATTGTCGCGATAGGTGGCCAGGGCTGCCCGGATCGGTGGCGGCAGGCCTGGGCGGGAAAGGTCCGTCGGGCGCGCCTGCGCGGCGAGATCGGCCAGAGTCTGATAATGCTGCAGCGCGCGCAGCGCATGGCTCAGCCCGTCCGCGAGATGTGGCGCCATGCCCGAGAGACGCAGCCGCGCGATGAAATCGCGGATCGTGCCGATCAGCCGGTCTGTGGCCTCGAAATGCCCTTGCGCGTGCGCCCGGTCTTGCGGATCACCCGCCTCGGCCAGCATCACGCGCGCGGCATCCGAGGTGATGGCGCCGAGCCGGCGGATCTCCAGCGCGATGCTGCCCAGGGCAAGATCGGGAACTGCGCTCGTTGTGGGGTCGAGGTGACGCGGGCGGGCGAGATCCTCGTCTTCCGAGCGGTAACGGGTGCCGAGCCAGCCGATCAGCGGCGTCGCGAGCGGCCAGATGATCAGGATACCCAATCCCTTCACCAGCGTATGGAAGATGGCGATGGCTGCCGCGACGTCGATGCCGCCGATGCGCGCGCCGTCGAGATCGGCGCCGGTCCAGTCGCTCAACGTGGTGGTCAAGGCGATGAGCAGGGGCAGGGCGATGATGGCGATTATGGCGACGATCAGATTGAAGATCACATGCGCCAGCGCCACCCGCCGCGCCGGGGCCGTCGCGCCGATCGACGCGACAAGCGCCGTCGAGGTGGTGCCGAGATTGGCGCCGATCACGAGGGCGGCGGCGGGCTCCAGCCCGAACAATCCCCCGCTTGCCGCCGTTATCGCAATGGCGATGGAGGCGCTCGAACTCTGGGTGAGCTGGGTGATGATGAAGCCGATACCGACGAAGATCAGCGTGCCGGCAAAGCCGGGAATGATGAATCGGGAGATATCGATGGTCTCGGCAATATTGCCGAACGTATCCTTCAGGATGACGATGCCGAGAAAGAACAGGCCGAATCCGGCCAGAGCCTCGCCGAGCGACCCGGCCCGGCGCTCGCGGGCGACGAGGCGCAGCATCGCGCCGATGCCGATGGCGGGCAGGGCGAGGGTGTCGATACGCACGTTCACCCCCACCAGCGAGATCAGCCAGCTGGTCGAGGTGGTGCCGAGATTGGCGCCGAAGACCACCCAGACCGCCTGTGGCAGGTTGAGAAGGCCGGCATTGACGAAGCCGATCGTGGCGATCGTGACGGCTGTGGAGGATTGCGCGATGGCGGTGATCGAGAAGCCCGCCGCGAGGCCGCGCAGCCGCGTCGCCGTCGAGCGTGCGAGAATACCGCGCAGCGACGATCCCGCGCCCTGGCGCAGCCCGTTCGTCATCGCGCTCATGCCGAGGAGGAAGAGCCCGATCCCGCCGAGCAGCCCCATCAATGCCGATACCGTCAACGCCACCTCGCCATGGTCTGCTTTCCCCAAAGTGATCATCGCCTTTACGGGCGATCTGCGTAAACTGCCACGAATTTTCGAATCGCCTCAGGAGGGCATGACGCCATTATGCGCTTTCGCCGCAACATCGTCGCCGGGCTGCTCGCGATTATCCCGCTCTGGTTCACCTTCGTCGTGATGAGCTATCTCGTCGATCTCTTGATCGGAGCCGGCAAGCCGACGGTCAATACCTTCGCACGGCGCATCCGCACGGATAACGAGCTTCTCAGTGATCTGTTGATGGCGTGGTGGTTCCAATCGATCATGGCGCTGATCCTCGTCCTGGTCACCCTGTATCTGCTGGGTATCCTGGCCAATGCGGTGGTAGGGCGAAAGATGCTCTATTACGTCGACAAGACCATGGAATACGTGCCGCTGGCCAAGACCATCTACAGCGCCACGCGCACCCTGATGAACTCGCTCCAGCACGATCCCAAGGTGCGCCAGCGGGTCGTTTTGATCGAATTCCCCTCCCGCGACATGCGCGCCATCGGCTTCGTCACCGCGACCTTCACCGCAAGTGATACCGGCGAGGAAGTTGCCGCCGTCTATGTGCCGACGACGCCCAACCCCACCTCCGGCTATGTCGAGATCGTCCCCTCCCACCGTCTCGTCTGGCTCGACTGGAGCGCCAATGACGCCATGGCCTTCATCGTCTCCGGCGGCGCACTGACGCCGGGGCATATCCGGATGAATCCCGAGGCGAGGCCGGTGGATCGGGTGTAAGGCTTTGTGCGTTGCACAGACCGGCTGCCTGATCACCGGAGTCTCGCCCGTTCATGCCTGCCCTGCTCGCCGCTGCGCCGCTGGCGCTGATCATCGCCCTGATGCTCGGACTGCGCTGGTCGGCGGCGCGGGCGGGCGTGGCCGGGCTCGCGGTGGCGCTCGGCGTCGCCTATCTCGGTTTCGGTTACGGCGATGCGGTGCTCGGCGAGATCGGCCCCGGGCGGGCAGGAATCTTCGCCTTCGCCGAGGCGGGGTTCACGGCGGCGACGATCCTGTGGATCATCTTTCCCGCCCTTTGCGTCTACGAGCTCCAGAAACGCTCCGGCGCATTCGACGTGATCCGTGCCGGGCTTGCCTCGGTCTCGACGGATCGCCGGGTGCAGGTCTTGCTGATCGCCTGGTTCTTCGCCCTGTTCATGGAAGGCGCAGCGGGGTTCGGCACGCCGGTGGCGCTCGCGGCCCCCTTGCTGGTGAGCCTCGGATTCACGCCGCTCAAGGCGGTGACGCTGGCGCTGATCGGCCATGCGGCGGGGGTGTCCTTCGGCGCGGTGGGGACGCCGATCGTCGCGCAGGCCGATCTCACCGGCATCTCCGCGCAGGCGATCGGGCAATGGACCGGGCTGATGCATCTGCTCGTCGGCGCCGTGCTCGTGGTGCTGTTGATGCGCGTCGCCGATGACGGGCGCTTCGTCATGCGCGACAGCGCGCTCGCGGCTCTGGCCGCCTTGTGCTTCCTCGCCCCTGCCGCGCTGATCGCCTGGGCGGTCGGGCCGGAATTGCCGACTTTCGCCGGCGCGGTGATCGGGGCCGTGATCTTCGTCTTCGCGCTCAAGCGCCTCGGGCTGGAGCGCGCTGAAGAGACGCCAGCGGATGATGGCGCACAAAGAGGCCAAAGCGGGGGCAAAAACACGGGCGAGCGCCCCGGCGCGAGGGCGTTGCTGCACGCGGCTGCGCCCTATCTCGTCATCGTCGGCCTGATCCTCGCAAGCCGCATGATCGGCCCTTTGACGGAGATGTTGCGGGCATTCAGCATCGCCTGGAGCCTGCCTGGCGGGTTTTCCGGGCGGTTCGAATATCTCTACCACCCCGGCACCATGTTGATGACCGGTTTCATCCTCGGCGCGTTGTTGCAAGGGCGTACGATCCACGACCTGCTCTCAGCCGCCGGCGCAGCCGCGCGGCGGCTGGTACCCGTCGTCGTGGCGCTTTTGGCCATGCTCGCGATCTCACGGCTGATGGTGCATGCGCAGATGATTGACACGCTGGCCGAGGCGGTTGCGCGCACCGGGCCGATCTGGCCGCTCTTCGCGCCCGGCGTGGGCGGACTGGGGACCTTCGTCACGGGTTCTGCCACGGCATCAAACATCCTGCTCAGCGAATTCCAGATGGCGAGCGCGCGCAGCCTCGATCTGCCGGCGGTGATCATGCTCGCGGCGCAATCCTTCGGCGCGGCTCTCGGCAACATGGCCTGCCCGCACAACATCATCGCCGGCGGCGCGACGGTGGGGCTGCGCGGGCGGGAGGGCGATGTGTTGCGCGCCACGCTGATGCCGGCGGTGGTCTACGCGGTGCTCGGCGGTGTCGTCACGCTGATCCTCGTCCGTTGAGGCGCTTTTCAGGAATCCATTCATGTCGGTTCGCCGACAAAGCAGTTTACAATGATTATTGTATCAGGTAACCATGAATAGGCATGTGGTGTTGATCCAAAGGACCTTCTGAAATGTGAAATTGGCTCGGCTTGAGAGGGCGTGTCAATTTGCAACATTTTTTGCTCCCCAAGCTGTCCCATTGCATGGCGCGGCCTGATGCAGGGATGGAGCGCCAAGTCTTGGTCCCGCCCGACATGTCTTTTTCAAGAAATCGTTTCAGAATGTATGCCTAAACTCATGAAGTCGCGGTTTTGAAAATTTGAAGGTGAACGGATTTTAATAAAATTTGACTATCGCCGTATTTTGAAAGTTTCGGGTGTTCACATTTGATTAACTAGCAGAGATAATAATCATCTTCGTTGCGCCCGATATTGATTCGGGGGAACGGTGATTGTGGCGTTCGGATCGCGGTGCCGTCAGGGCTTTCGGGGCGGGGCGCGATCATGTCGAAGGGCTGATACCGGGGCTGTTTTGCATATCTGGGCCGGATGGCATGCGGGGCAAATGTCTTGCCGGGCGGGGCGTTCCGGTTCGTAACATCAAATGTTGCGCCGTGCGGTCGCATTTTCGAAAGGAATTCGTGATGCAACGTCGTTCTCTGTCGCCCGCCATGACTGCCAAGCCGGTCAAGGAGCGGACATTGCCGATCGACAAGGATGTTTTCGCCGAGCGCCTCTGGAGCGCGATCAAGCGCAGTGGCCTCACCTACAAGGAAACCGCGCGACGGGCACAGGAGCATCTGCCGCCCGGGGCGCGTATCAGCGATGTCAGCGTCTGGTCCTACGCCAAGGGCCGCAGCCTGCCGCGCCGGATGACTCATGTCGAAGCGCTGAGCAAGGTGCTCGGCATCGATACGGATGAGCTCCTGACGACGCAGGCCCATGCCCCGCGCGGCGCCGAGGCGGAAAACAGCACGCAGGAGGTCCAGATCGAGGATCTCGGCGACGGGCGCGCTTTTCTGCGCATCGCCCAGCCGCTGCCCTGGCAGGTTGCCGTCGAGATCCTGCGGCTGGTGAAGGCGAGCCCGGATGATGCCGAGCCGCGCGCAGGCGCTTCGGACGGGCAGATTTCCGGAATCCGCGGTGAGGCATTCCTGGAAGACGTGCTGCCCGCTTCTCGCGAAGAAGAGTGAAGCGAGACCCGACTTTCCTGCCGTTCGGTAAGGCCGTCACGCGACACCGCGCCCGGCGCTGCGGGGCTCGGATTGCCGGCCCCGGGCTGGAGCGCATTGTCCACATCGTATTGTCGCGCGGCGGATTTGCAGGAATCCGGATCGAACCCTGCCGCTTTCTCGACATTGTCATGGCGAAGCTGCGCGCTTCTGCGGCGGCAGGGCGGCGATGATTCGCGCTCACCGTCGTATCAGTTCTGACGAGTCGAGGTATTCATGACACTCACGAGACGCTTCCGTCTTGCTCCCGGTTTCGCCCGCCTGATCGGGCGGGAGCGGCCCGCCATGCCTGTCGTCGAAGGGCATTTTCCGGATCAGTCGGACAGGCGCTCCTTCCTGCGCCTCGAAGGGGAGGCCTGCACTCTGGTATTGCAGGATCTCCTGCCCGATGGCGGGATTTCCGAAGAGCGCACGGAGGTGTCGCGGGCGCAGGGCGAGGTGCTGATGGATGTCTGCGCCGGACGCGTCGTCTATGAACGCATGCCCTTCGAGGGTGGTGGTGGCCTCGATATCGAGATCCTGCGCTTCGTCTCACCTCTCCCCTGCGCGTTCATCCTGTTGCATTTCGCCGATTCGATGCAGGCCGGCGGCTTTCGCCCCCCATTATGGTTCGGGACCGAACTGAGTGAGGCGGAAACCTGCGAACCACGCCAGGTGGCGCTGGGGTGCAAACCTGCGGCACATGATGGAGAAATCCAGAATGCCGCCCTCGAATCGCTGCTCGATCATCTCGAGACGCGTTCCGGACGCCATGGGTCCGGATATCAGGGTGGTGTTAGCGGGTTGAGTGATGTGATGAATCAGGGGCCGGCCCAGGCGACTCAGAAGTTTGCGGCCCAAGGCGCATCCGCCCTGCAGAGTGCCTCTGTCCCGTCGAGCGGATCTGTGCCCGGCAATCGGGCCGCGCCTGCGCCTGACGCCGCTGCCCGCCCGACTCCGTCGGTGTCCAGGCAGAATCCCGCCGCGCAGGGCGCGTCCGCACCACGTCAGAATCAATCCGTGCGTCCGCGCACCACGCCGGCAACGGCCGCGCCCGCGCAGAGCCGTCCGCAGCAGGGCGATCCCGGCGACGATCAGGACCAGATCTTCGATGATGGCGCCGGCAAACCGGCTGCGTCCGAACCACGCTCTGCCGGGCGTTCGGGCTAGAGTATCATGCCGTCAGGCGGATACCCGCTGACGGGAACATGATGCACCAAACAATGACCTGGAGTGCGTTCCAATTTGACGGGTTCAGGACGGGTTACGGGACTGGCCGTGCCTCGTTATGCCCACTGATCGGCCCGTATGCGCAGAATTTGAGCGCGATTGCCCATGAAATGCGCGCGACATCGCGCGCCTGTCGGCTAGGGTAACAGCGTGGTCCGCAAACGATATTTCGCTCGGGATGCGACCTGCCAGAGGGAAAGAGGCGCCGCCGGCGTGTATGTGAAATCGGCTTTCGCATACGCACCGAGCGGCGCCCGCTTTCGATGCCCGCGGATCAGCCGGCGGGGTCTTCTTCCGATTGCAGCTTCTCGAAGAATTCCAGCCACGCTTCCTTGGGCTGGGCGCCGGAGACGGCGTATTTTTCGTTGATGATGAAGAACGGAACACCCGTCACGCCGACTTCCGCCGCGCGACTCTCCATCGTCGCTACCGCATCCGAGATCGCCTCGCTGCGGATGACCTCGCCCGCGAGTTCGGGATCGAGGCCGATCTGTTCGCCGATATTGATCAGCACCTGCGGATCGCCCACATCGGCGCCTTCCTCGAAATAGGCGCGAAACAGCGCCTCGGTGAGATCGTCGCCGAGGCCCGTATCGGAGGCCTGCGCCACCAGCATGTGGGCGCGCCGGGTATTGGGTGTGTGCACCAGCTTCTCGAAGGCGAAATGCACACCCTCGGCATCACCGCGCTGTTTCATCTCGGCATCGAGCTCGGCGCCTTTCTCCTCACCGAATTTCTGGGCGCGGTAATCAGCGCGCGGCATGCCTTCCTCGGGCATGTCGGGGTTGAGCTCGAAGGGTAGCCAGGAGACGGTCGCCGGGACGCCGCTTTCCTCCAGAGCGCTCTCCAGACGTCGCTTGCCCAGATAGCACCAGGGGCAGATGACGTCTGAGATCACGGTGATGCGCAGGGGCTCGGACATGCTTTTCGCTCCTTCCTCCGCATCCGGCAGAGGCGTTCGTCAGTTGATTTCTGGCTCCGGTATGCCGCCACTTCCCTCCAGGAAGTCGAAGTCGCAACCGGTATCCGCCTGGGCGATGTGCTGCGTGTACATCTTGTAGTAGCCGCGAGGATAATCCCGCGGCGGCGGCACGTAGCCTTTGAGACGATCCACGATTTCGGCATCGCTCAAAGCCACATCGATTCGCCTATTGTGCACATCCACGGTGATCATGTCACCCGTGCGCAGTGCAGCGAGCGGTCCGCCGACGGCGGCTTCCGGTGCGACGTGCAGGATGCAGGCTCCATAGCTCGTTCCGGACATGCGCGCATCGGAGATCCGCAGCATGTCGCGCACGCCCTGTTTGAGGAGTTTCCTCGGTATCGGCAGCATGCCCCATTCCGGCATGCCGGGGCCGCCGATCGGGCCGGCATGGCGCAACACCATGATGTGATCGGCGGTGACGTCGAGATCGGGATCGGCGACCGCCTTCTTCATCTGCGCATAGCTGTCGAAGACCAGCGCCGGCCCCGTATGCTGGAGCAGGTGCGGCTCGGCTGCGGGCGGTTTCATCACGCAGCCCTTGGGCGCGAGATTGCCGTAGAGGATGGCCGTGCCGCCGGACGAGGAGATCGGGTTGTCGAGCGGGCGGATGACGTCATCGTTATAGACACGCGCATCGGCGATCGCCTCGCCCATGGTGATTCCCGCAACCGTCAACGCATCGAGATGAAGCACGCCTTCGAGCCGCTTCAGCAGCGCGCGGATCCCGCCGGCAATGTGGAAATCCTCCATCAGCCAGGCGCCGGAGGGGCGTAGATTGGCGATGACGGGGACTTTCTGCGCATAATCGTCGAAATCCTGCAGCGAGATCGGTACATCCGCCCGGCGCGCCATGGCGACCAGATGGATCATCGCATTGGTCGAACCGGCCAGCGCATTGTGCACGTAGAGCGCGTTCTCGACGGATTTGCGGGTGAGGATGTCCGACGGCTTGAGATCATCCCAGACCATCTCGACGATGCGCCGCCCGCAGGCCGAGGCCATGCGCGGATGCGCGGCGTCGGCGGCCGGGATCGAACTGGCGCCGGGCAGGGTCAGGCCGAGCGCCTCGGTGATCGAGGTCATGGTCGAGGCCGTGCCCATGGTCATGCAGGTGCCGTGCGAGCGCGCGATGCCGGCCTCGATCTCTTTCCATTCCTGATTGTCGATATTGCCCGCCTCGCGCTCGGCCCAGTATTTCCAGGTATCGGAGCCGGAGCCGAGGATGGTGCCGGCATAATGGCCGCGCATCATCGGGCCCGCCGGCATGAAGACGAAGGGCAGGTTCATCGAGATCGCGCCCATCACGGTGGCCGGCGTGGTCTTGTCGCAGCCGCCCATCAGGACCGCGCCGTCGATCGGATAGGAGCGCAACAGCTCTTCCGTCTCCATGGCAAGGAGATTGCGGTAGAGCATGGTGGAGGGTTTCTGGAAGGGCTCTGAGAGCGAGATTGCCGGCAACTCGATGGGGAAGCCCCCGGCCTGCCAGATCCCGCGCTTCACATCCTCGACGCGCACCTTGAAATGGGCGTGGCAGGGATTGATGTCGCTCCAGGTATTGATAATGCCGATGATCGGCTTGCCCATGAAATCCTGGTGGTCATAGCCCATCTGCAAGGCGCGCGAGCGGTGCCCGAATGCGCGCAGGTCATCGACGCCGTACCAGCGGTGGCTGCGCAGATCTTCCGGTGACTTTTTTGCGGATTTGCGGGGCGTGCCCCCACTGGACGTATCCTTGTTGGACGTATCCTGCGCCATGATCATCTTCCTCCCGGCATGCGCTTGAGCCTTGCAAAAGGCTTGCAAGTGCGAACGCTGATTTTCCGAAAGGGTGCGCGGTTGGATGATGACGCGCAAGGCGCAGCCACGCAAACCCGCTTGCCGCATTCGCGCCGTCTGCTGAGCGCGCTACGTTATGGCCTGAGGGTGAAGACCACGATGATCGCAAGCATGGTCGGGGTGAGCAGCAGCGCAGGTACGATCACCGCCGGATAGCCGAAGATCATGATGGCCAGGGCCCAGAGCACCAGCAGGTTCACCACGAACAAGATCCGCGACAACGTATCACCGTAGACGGCATCGCGCAGAAGCCATCCGAAGATCGGGATCCAGTAGAGGGCGCGCAAGACCATGGGGGAGAACTCCGTGCGTACTGATTTTGCGAGTCGCATAACGTGCTCGACCAGGCTTCGCCGAGGCGACGAAAGGTCGCTCAGTAGTCGTCCGTAAGCTTTTCGACGGTTCGTCTCAAGCCGCAAGCGCGGCGTGTTCCTGCGCAGCGATCTCGAAGGAGCGCAGGCGGGCCGCCTGGTCGAAGATCTGCGCGGTCACCATGATCTCGTCGGCGCCGGTGCGGGCGATGAAGGCGTCGATGCCCGCGCGGACAGTCTCCGGGCCGCCGCAGACGGTGCCGGGCGCGAGCCCGTCGAGCAGGGCGCGCTCGCCGGGGCCGAGGCCGGCCTCGTAATCGGCGACAGGCGGGGGCAGTGGCCCCGGGCGCCCGTAGCGCAGGGCGACGAAGGCCTGCTGGCGCGACGACATCAGATAACGCGCCGTGGCATCGTCCTGCGCGGCAAAGACGTTCAGCCCGAGCATGACATGGGGCTTTTCGAGATGGCGCGAGGGCTGGAAGCGTTCGCGATAGACCCTGATCGCATCCATCATCTGCGCTGGTGCGAAATGCGAGGCGAAGGCATAGGGCCGGCCGAGCATCGCCGCGAGCTGCGCGCCGAAAAGGCTCGATCCCAGAATCCAGACGGGCACGTCGAGTCCCGCACCGGGGATCGCCCGGACCCGTTGGCCGGGCTCCGGCGAATCGAAATAATGCATCAGCTCTACGACATCGTCGGGAAACTGATACGCATCGCCGCTCAGATGGCGCCGCAACGCCTGTGCCGTCGCCTGATCGGTGCCCGGCGCGCGCCCGAGTCCGAGATCGATCCGCCCGGGAAACAGGCTCGCAAGCGTGCCGAATTGCTCTGCGACGACGAGTGGCGCGTGGTTGGGCAGCATGATCCCGCCGGCCCCGACCCGGATGGTGCGCGTCGCGCGGGCGATATCGGCGATGACGATCGCCGTCGCGGCACTGGCGATGCCCGGCATGTTGTGGTGCTCGGCCAGCCAGTAACGCTGATAGCCGAGCG
>NZ_DATGCW010000203.1:0-3467 GCF_035311605.1 Saliniramus sp. | reverse complement strand
AACAGCACCTCACCGTTTTCGTCGATCCGGATCTCGACGCCCGGTGCCGGGCGGCCCACCGTATCGGCATGGATCTCGCCATCAGGCTGCATGGTGACGTAGACCGAAGCCTCGGTCTGGCCGTAGAGCTGCTTGAGATTGACCCCGATGGAGCGGTAGAAGCTGAAAATCTCCGGGCCGATCGCCTCGCCGGCCGTGTAACCCACCTTGGTCCTGTCGAGACCGAAGCGGTTGCGCAGGGGCGCGTAGACCAGGAAATCGCCGATCGCATAGACGAAGCGATCCCAGGGATTGACGCTCTCTTTATTCAGGATGCGCTCGCCGACCTTGCCGGCATGGTCGATGAAATATTTGAACATCGCCCGCTTGACGCGGCTGGCATCCTCCATGCGCACCATGGTGAGGGTGAGCATGTTCTCGAACACGCGTGGTGGCGCGAAGGCGTAGGTGGTGCCGATCTCGCGGCGATCTTCGGCGATCGTCTCCGGGCTTTCCGGGCAATTGACGCACAGACCTGCGAGAATCGCCTGGGCATAGGAGAAGATGTGATCGCCCACCCAGGCCAGCGGCAGATAGGCGATGATCTCGTCCTCGTCGTTGAGATTGTCGAAATCGCAGCCGATCTTCGCTGCGGCGATGACGTTGTCGAAGCTCAGCATCACGCCCTTGGGACGCCCCGTGGTGCCCGACGTGTAAAGGATGATGGCGAGATCCTCGCTCTTGCCGGCAGCGAGCGCTTCGCCCAGCCAGGCCTCCGCCTTGGCGTCCTCGGCAAGCGTCTTGCGCCCCTGAGCAATGAAGGCGGTGAGCGCCTGCATGCGGGTGTGGTCATAATCGCGCAGACCCCGCTCCTCGTCATAGAGAAGATAGGTCAGGGTCGGCACCTCATCGGCGATGGAGAGAACCTTGTCGACCTGCTCCTGGTCCTCCACCACGGCAAGCTTCACCTCGGCATGGCCGAGCACATAGGCCATTTCCTCTGCGACGCTGTCGGAATAGACCGGGATCGGCACCACGCCGATCCATTGCGCTGCGGCAATGGCCCAGTAGAGGCGCGGGCGGTTGTTGCCGATGATGGCGATCCTGTCGCCACGCTCCAGACCGAGCTTGTGCAGGCCGATGGCCATGGCCCGCACGGTCTCGTGCATCTCACGCCAGTTCCAGGATTGCCAGATCCCGAGATCCTTGTGGCGAAAGGCCACTCGCTCCGGGCGCAGGCGTGCATTCCGCGCGATCAGTTTCGGAAACGTGTCCTCGCGCGCGACGTCGACCGTCGTCACGGGCATCTCCCTCCTCGGCGCCGGCGGATCATGAAGACCACGCGCGACTCTGCGTTCCTCTCCGGACGGTGCGGTTTTCCCGCTTTTTCGTCCTTCTTTTGCGGCTTTTGCTTGCGTTATCCCCAAGCCGAGCCGTCGAATGTTGCTATTAGTAACCGGCAATTTTCCAACTGCAAGCATCAATCTGTGCGGCAAAACCCGGATTTCCCGTATCAGCTCTTGTCTGCCCTTGCGGGACAAGGATTTCATGCCTGTTTTCGAACAAAAACCCCACCTCGTTCGACTTTAGGCGAACGAGGCGGGGTTTAATTATCTGCACTGTCGCAGCCGGGATCAGTAACAGCGCAGATCAACGATCCGATGGCGGCGATCGACTTCGATGGTAAGGCGGTCGTGTCGGTAATCACGGGTGATGAAGTCGCCCGGACGCACGACACGCACGCTGCGCGCCCGCGAACGCTCCCGGGCACGTGCCACCGTATGGCGTGCGGCACGCTCACCGAGGAAGCGGCGCAGACCGCGCTCGGTGCATTCTGCCCGGCGCGGGCGTTCGTGCCGCCAGTCACGATGCGGCGGAGCCGGGCGATACCGGGGCGGCGGCTGGATGCCCGGAAACGGGATGATGATCTCGAAACTGCCGCCGACGCGCGGGGGCACACCACCGCGCGTACCCGGCGCCACGGCGCGGCTCAGAAAGCGCGCGCTGGCATAGCCGCGACGACCCGACCAGATCAGGTCGCACCAGCCCCGGCTGCAGTTGATCACTTCGACACGGCCTCCGCGCGGGATCGTCGCGATCACGCGATACTGGGTGCCTGGCCCCGAGCGCATGTTCAGATCCGCCGTCGTGGAAGCGGGATACGCCATGGCCTGGCCGGCGCATAGAAGCAGGAAGAGTGCCGCAAGAAGACAGAGCAGCGTCGCCGCCCGGCTGCGGTGCAGGATGGATGTGGACATCGCATCACCTTTCGAAAGCGTTTCGATCATGCCCGCATCTTGCCGGGAGCGAGATGACCCGTAGATGAACGAACGCCGCAGGTGACGAATCGTTCGTGCCGGTGCGGGCAAACAGCGATTGAGCCACAGGCGAAAGCTTGCGAGACTGTCGTGGCAAGCCGCCTTTTTCGAGATCCGCGAGGCCTGACACCGATGCACAACGTGACCGTCGTCGACCATCCCCTGGTGCGCCACAAGCTTACATTGATGCGTGACAAGGACCTGCCCACGCGGGAATTTCGCGCGCTCGCCAGCGAAGTCGGCATGCTGCTCGGTTACGAGGCCCTGCGCGACCTGCCGCTGGAGACGGTAACCATCGAGACGCCGTTGCAGGGCATGCAGGCGCCACGGCTCGCCGGCAAGATACCGGTCCTCGCGCCGATCCTGCGCGCCGGAATCGGCTTTCTCGACGGGCTGCTCGCGCTTCTGCCCACCGCCCGCGTCGCGCATATCGGGCTCTATCGTGATCCTGATACCCTTGAACCGGTTGAGTACTATTTCAAAGCGCCCGGCGGGCTCGACCAACGCCTCGTCCTGGTGCTCGATCCGATGCTGGCCACCGGCGGCACGGCGGTAGCGGCAATCGATCTGCTCAAGCGCAAGGGCGCGAAGAACCTGCGCTTCGTCTGCCTGCTCTCGGCACCGGAGGGCATTGCCCGCCTGCACGAGGCGCATCCCGACGTGCCGATCTGGACGGCGGCAATCGACGAGCGGCTCGACGACCACGCCTATATCGTCCCCGGTCTGGGCGATGCGGGGGACCGCATCTTCGGCACGCGCTGACGAGCTGATCCTTCAAATTGCCGGGGTTACGGAAGGGCAGCATTCACCATGTGGGACGCTTTTGCCCGATCGGCGACAGTTTCGCAGCCCGCGAAGCCGGCGATTAACCGGGTGGGACCATGGTCGGCCGCAACGCAGCGAGAAAGAGGTCGGATCATGCGCCCCCTCATCTGGGCGAGCCTCGTCCTGATCGGCGGCGCGTTCGCCGGGGTCACCACGGTCGAGCGCCTGTCGCAACAAACCCGTTCGGTTGCTGGCGAGGCGGCACGGGTGACGGCCCCGGACAGGCCATCGCTGAGCCGTAGCGAAGTCTCTGACCAGCCCTCCCATGATCTGCGCCTCCTCGCCGACCGGCGCGGCCATTTCCATGCCGACCCGCAGGTCAACGGGATGCCCATGGCGATGCTG
>NZ_DATGCW010000202.1:0-26809 GCF_035311605.1 Saliniramus sp. | reverse complement strand
GTCTGCTGTTCCACGATTTCCTCCTCGCCGCAAATCAGCGTCCCGGGATTGGGGGCCGCGGGATCATCGAAACTCGAACGCACATAGGTCGGGACGTTGTGAACCATCGCTACCTCGACCGAACGCACCTGCAGCACCTTGGCGCCCAGGCTCGCCATTTCCAGCATCTCCTCATAGGAGACCCGGTCGAGTCGGCGGGCCTTCGCCACGATGCGCGGATCCGTCGTATAGACGCCGTCCACATCGGTATAGATGTCGCAGCGCTCCGCGCCGAGCGCACCGGCCAGCGCCACCGCGCTGGTATCCGAGCCACCGCGCCCCAGAGTCGCGATTCGTCCGGTCGGTACGTGCACGCCCTGAAAACCGGCGATGACGGCGACCTCGTTGCGCTCGTCGAAATGCTTCGCGATGCGCGATCCGTCGATCGCCTCGATCCGCGCCGCGCCATGGGCGCCGGAGGTCTCGATCGGGATCTGCCAGCCCTGCCAGGAACGCGCCGGCAAGCCCATGCTCTGCAAGACGATGGCGAGCAGGCCCGAGGTCACCTGTTCGCCGGAGGCGACCACGGCATCGTATTCACGCGCATCGTGAATCATCGAGGCTTCGCGGCACCAGCCGACCAGTTCGTTGGTCTTGCCCGCCATGGCGGAGACCACCACGGCGACCTGGTAGCCGGCATCCACCTCGCGCTTGACGTGGCGCGCGACGTTGCGGATCCGCTCCAGATCGGCAACGGAGGTGCCGCCGAATTTCATGACCAGCCGTGGCATACCGAAAGCCTCGTAACAAGTTGGCGGCAAGGACGCGGGAAATCCGGCGCAAGAAGGACCGCGCAGGAAGGATCGCGCAAGAGGGCCGCGCAAGGAACCCTCGACAAGAAAACCGGGACGCGTCGCCGCAGGGACGTGACCGCGACCCGCAGCCGCGCGTATACATGACGAGGGCGTCGGTCCATGTCAACGCGGCGACGCATGGTCAATTGGCAGCAGCGGAAGGAAACAAGCATGACGAGCGCCGGGCGGAGAAGCGAACGCGCAACGGACAGCGTTGATCCGGCGGAGGTGGCGCGTTTCGAGAAGATCGCCCGCACCTGGTGGGATCCGACCGGGCCGATGCGCACGCTGCACAAGTTCAACCCCGTGCGGCTTTCCTATATCCGCGACGAGGCTGCACGGCATTTCGGACGCGATCCGCTCGACGGGGAACCGCTGGAAGGCCTGTCTCTGGTCGATGTCGGCTGCGGCGGGGGCGTGCTCTCGGAGCCGCTGGCGCGGCTGGGCGCCGAGGTCACCGGGCTCGACCCGGCGCCGACCAACATCGCCGTGGCGCGCCGGCATGCAGAGCAGTCGGGGATCGCCGTCGATTATCGCGAGGAGCGCATTGAGGATGTGGTGGCGGGCGGGGCGCGCTTCGACATCGTCACCGCGATGGAGGTGGTCGAACACGTCAGCGATGTGCGCGCCTTCGTCGCGACCTGCTGCACGGCGGTGAAACCGGGCGGGCTCATCTTCATGGCAACCCTCAACCGCACCCTGCGCTCCTACGCGCTCGCCATTGTCGGTGCCGAATACATCCTGAGATGGCTGCCAAAAGGCACGCACCAATGGCAGAAGTTCGTCACGCCGCGCGAACTTGAAGACGCCATCCGCACGGGCGGGCTGCACCCCGAAGAGACCACGGGCGTCGTCTACAATCCGCTCGCCGACAGCTGGTCGCTCGCGCGCGACACGGCGGTGAATTACATGGTGCGCGCCTCGCGCGCGCCATGACGAGGGGCGTTACTCTTCCGGCGCTTCGATGATCGGATCATAGCGCTCGGTATCGAGGCCTAGCAGGTTGAAGGTCTGCTGCATGTGCGGCGGCAGCGGCGCGCTGACGTCGAGGGGGCGGCCCGTGCGCGGATGCGCGATGACGATGCGCCGCGCCAGCAGATGCAGGCGGTTCTGGATGCCGCCGGGAAGATCCCAGTTCTCGATATTGAAATACTTGTCGTCGCCGATGATCGGATGGCCGATATCGGCCGTGTGCACGCGCAACTGGTGCGTCCGTCCGGTGACCGGCTTCAGCGACAGCCAGGAGAGTTTCTGCGCCGATTGATCGACGACGGCATAATAGGTCAGCGCATGATCGGCGCCCTTGTCGCCATGCTCGGCCACCACCATGCGCGATTCGCCGTCCGCATCCGCCATCTTGGCCAGATAGGTCGAGATCCGCCCCTGGCGCACGCGTGGCACGCCGGCGCAGATCGCCCAGTAGACCTTGCGGGTCGTGCGCGAGCGGAAGGATTTCGCCATGACCGAGGCGGCAAAGCGCGTCTTGGCGATGACGAGGCAGCCGGCGGTCTCCTTGTCGAGCCGATGCACGAGGCGCGGCTTCTGGCCCGCCTTGTCGCGCATGCAGTCGAGGAGCCCGTCCACATGGCGCGTCGTGCCCGAGCCGCCCTGCACGGCGAGGCCGGCGGGCTTGTTGATGACGAGAACGTCCTTGTCCTCGTAGAGCGTGATGCTCTCGAGGAAGGCGCGGTCATCGGTATTGCGCGCCGCGCTGCGCGGCACGGTCTCCTGCAGCTTGAGCGGCGGGATACGCACGTTCTGGCCGGCCTGGAGGCGGTCATTGGGCTTCATGCGCTTGCCGTCCACGCGCAATTGCCCGGTGCGCACGATGCGCTGAAGATGGGTGAAGGCGACCTGCGGGAAACGCGCCGTCAGGAACCGGTCGAGGCGCATGTCGGCCTCGTCCCCCGTCACGTGCAGCATCTGGATGCCGGTCTGCAGAACGGTCTGGGCTGCAGCCTTCTCGGCCTTGCGGGCGCCGGGGCGGGGACTTGCGGTTTTCGGGCTGGCCGGTCTTGCAGCGGGCTGCTCGGCCTTCGCTACGGGTTTGCGCGCCTGCTTCTCGCCTGGCTTCGTGCCCGGTCCGGTGCCTTGCCGCGCGCGTGTCTTGTCCTGCGGCTGCTTCGCCGTGCCGCGCCCGGTCGGGCGCTTGCCGCGCCCCGCCCCTGCGCCACCATTTCTGCCGCTCATGCTCTCGTCCCGATCCTGATCCGCTGCCCGGAAATGCCACCGACCCTGCGTGCCGCATTCCGGCCCTGAAGCACTCTTCCCCTATACCGCCTTCGGCCCGCACGCAATCAGCGGGAGCGAGGGCAGCGACGGTGCGCTACCACTCGCGGGCGAGTGACCACATGGCCGTGACCTCGATCCCGACCTTCATTTCGGGGCGCATCAGTCCCGAGACCACCATCAGCGTCGAAGCCGGCAGGATATCGGCCATCCGCCGCGCACAGGCATCGAGAACGGGTTCGCCATAGGCGGGATCGGTGACGTAGATGCGCGCCTTGACGATCTCCTCCAATGCGCTCTCGGCACTTTGCAATGTTGCCGCGATGGAATCCCAGCAATTGCAGGTCTGCTGCGTCACGTCCTCGGGCATCGTCATGCTTTCCGGGTCGTAGCCGTAGACGCAGGAGAGAAACACGAATGGGTCCTGGATGACCGCGCGGGCGAAACCGAACTCCGCCTCGGGAGATTGCGTGGTCGTGATGAAACGGCGCATCGACGGTAGCGTCTCCTCTGCTGACAGCCGCCATCATAGCGCAACGGCAACAAGAATGCTTGTGTTGGTTCAGAAGAGATCTGCAGTTCGGGAGTGCATAGTGCAAACCCATTATGCGCTTATTGTCTTCTCAGCGTATAGCCGCGCCAGAGCGCCGTCACTTCTATGGCGACACGCATCCGTGGATTGAAGAGCTGCGTGACGCCGACGAGCGTCATCGCCGGAAGTTCCGCAGGGGCCGATTCCGGGTCTTGCCCACGTATGAGCGCCTCGCGCGAGAGGGCGAGGACAGTCGGTGCATCCGCCGGATCGATCACCATGCAGCTGACGCGCACGATCTCTGCAGGGCCGCTTTCCACCTGCCCGAGGGCGGCGATGATGCTGTTCCAGGCGCGCTGCGTCTGCTGCGCCGTGTCGCCCGCGACGGTAAAGGTCACCGGATCGAGGGCGGTTGTGCCGGAAATGAAGATGAACGGGTCTTCCGCGATGCCGCGCGAATAGCCGTAGCGGCGCTCATAGGCCGGCGCGCTGCGGAGGCGCCTGCGGGACGAGTCTGTGTGCTGCATCGGCGGGCTCCTGCGATGATTGATCCGGGTCCCTGCGCCGCGACCGGGCCGGCTTCGCCCGAACCCGCACCCGCCGGATGCCGAGATCGCGGCGGGTGGTTCAAAGAATGGCAAATCAGCCATGTCACTTGCGAACATGGCCGATGAAGGCTGCTCAGTCGTGACGGTTCTGCCGGTTCTCGATCAGATCATCGACCACGGCGGGTTCGGCCAGCGTCGAGGTATCGCCGAGCGCGCCGAATTCATCCTCGGCGATCTTGCGCAGGATGCGGCGCATGATCTTGCCCGAGCGGGTCTTGGGCAGACCCGGGGCGAACTGTATCAGGTCCGGCGAGGCGATTGGCCCGATCTCCTTGCGCACCCAGGTGACGAGTTCCTTGCGCAGCGCTTCGGAGGGTTCCTCGCCCGCCATCAGCGTGACATAGGCGTAGATGCCCTGACCCTTGATGTCGTGCGGATAGCCGACCACGGCGGCCTCGGAGACCTTGGGATGCGCCACCAGCGCGCTCTCGACCTCCGCGGTGCCCATGCGGTGACCGGAGACGTTGATCACGTCATCGACGCGGCCCGTGATCCAGTAATAGCCGTCTGCGTCGCGGCGGCAGCCGTCGCCGGTGAAGTACTTGCCCGGATAGGTCGAGAAATAGGTCTGGATGAAGCGCTCGTGATCGCCGAACACGGTGCGCATCTGGCCCGGCCAGCTGTCGGCGATACACAGATTGCCCTCGCAGGCACCGGCAAGCTCCTTGCCCTCGGCATCGACGATGACAGGCTTCACGCCGAAGAAGGGCAGTGTGGCCGAGCCGGGCTTCTGGGCGATGGCGCCGGGAAGCGGCGTGATCAGGATGCCGCCGGTCTCGGTCTGCCACCAGGTATCGACGATCGGGCAACGCTCGTCGCCCACGACCTTGTAATACCATTCCCAGGCTTCCGGATTGATCGGCTCGCCGACGGAGCCGAGCAGGCGCAGGCTCTTGCGCGAGGTCTTCTTCACCGGCTCCTCGCCCGCGCCCATCAGCGAGCGGATGGCGGTGGGGGCGGTGTAGAAGATGTTGACCTGGTGCTTGTCGACCACGTCCCAGAAACGCGAGATCGAGGGATAGGTCGGCACGCCCTCGAACATCAGCGTGGTCGCGCCGTTGGCGAGCGGGCCATAGAGGATGTAGCTGTGGCCGGTCACCCAGCCCACATCCGCCGTGCACCAGTAGATGTCGCCCTCGTGATAATCGAAGACGTATTGATGCGTCATCGCGGCATAGACCAGATAGCCGCCCGTTGAATGCAGCACGCCCTTGGGGCTGCCGGTCGAGCCGGAGGTGTAGAGGATGAACAGCGGATCCTCAGCATTCATCTCCTCGCAGGGGCAATCCGCCGTCACCATGGCGGCGGCTTCGTGGTAATAGACGTCGCGCCCGGGCTCCATGGTGACGTCGCCGCCGGTGCGCCTGACCACGACGACATGCTCGACGAAGCCTTCCGGCAGGCGCGCGATCGCGGCATCGACATTGGCCTTGAGCGGCACTTTCCGCCCGCCGCGCAGCCCTTCATCCGCGGTGATCACGGTCTTCGAGCCGCAACCCTCGATGCGTCCGGCGATCGAATCCGGCGAGAAGCCGCCGAACACCACGGAATGGATCGCGCCGAGCCGTGCGCAGGCGAGCATCGCATAGGCGGCTTCGGGGATCATCGGCAGATAGATCGTGACCCGGTCACCCTTCCCGACATTGCGGTTGCGCAGGACGTTGGCCCAGCGGCAGACATGATCATGCAGCTCGCGATAGGTGATCTTCAGCGATTCGGAGGGATCGTCACCCTCCCAGATGATCGCGACCTGGTCGCCACGCGTCTCGAGATGGCGGTCGATGCAGTTATGTGCGGCGTTCGTCGTGCCGTCCTCGAACCAGCGGATCGAGACCTCGTCCTTGCCGTAGAGCGTATTTTTCACCTTGGTATAAGGTGTGAACCAGTCGATCCGCTTGCCGTGCTCGCCCCAGAAGCTCTCCGGATCGTCGATGCTGGCCTGGTACATCTTCTCGTAGAGCGCATTGTCGATATGCGCGCGCTCCGCCCATTCCTTCGACACGGGATAGATTTTTTCGGACATTTTTCCCTCCCAAAGGCGATCATTGGCGATCAATCCGTTTTCGCAATCGCGCGGTTTGCGAATCCGCGCGTCTGTTGCGGGAAACTTACGGGAGAAGGCGGGCTACAGGCAACCCGACCGAAAGTCCTACGCATTTCGACGCGCTGCAAGCCTTCTGCAATCGGTGCGCAGCGTGCCAGCGCATCGTGAGGATTCGCCTCTTGCCATGACGCGCGCATGGCTGTTCCCTCGCGGCAAATCAGGAGACAGCCATGGTCAAGATCAATCCCGAACGCCTGATGTGCGATCTCAAGCATTTGCGCGGCATCGGCACGTATAAAACCGGCGTGCACCGCCCCACCTTCTCAGCGCAGGACATGGAGGCGCGCCACTGGCTTGCCGGGCGCATGCGCGAAGCCGGGCTCGATGCGCGGATCGACGGGATCGGCTCGGTCTTCGGGCGGCGCGAGGCGCCGGGGCCGAAGATCCTGACCGGCTCGCATCTGGAGAGCCAGAACCATGCCGGCTGGCTCGACGGGGCGATGGGGGTGATCTTCGGGCTGGAAGCCGCCCGCGCCATCGCCGATGACGGCGGTTATGCCGATTGCGGCGTGGACGTGATCGCCCTGTGCGACGAGGAGGGGCATTTCGGCTCCTTCCTCGGCTCGAAATCCTTCCTCGGCATCCTTGAAGAGAGCGAGATCGACGCCGCCGCCAACCGCTATGACGACAAGCCTTTGCGCCAGGCGTTGCAGGAGGTCGGGCTCGCGGGTAGCTCGCGCGTGCGCTACGAGGAGGGGCGCTACAAGGGTTTCTTCGAGGCGCATATCGAGCAGGGCGACACGCTGATTTCCTCGGATATGAAGATCGGCAACGTCACCGCCATCGTCGCGATCTGGCAATACAAGCTGGTCTTCACCGGCGAGCAGAACCATGCCGGCACCACCAGCATGAAGCGCCGCCGCGATGCCGGGCGCGCCGCCATGCGCGCGCTTGCGAAGATCGACGAACGCTTTCCGCAGCTCTGCGGCGAGCGCACTGTCTGGACGGCGGGTCGCGTCACGCTGGAGCCGGGTGCGCCGAGCATCATTCCCGGTCGCGCGGAAGTGCTCTTTCAGTTCCGCGACGCGGACGAGGCGGTGCTGGAGAGGCTCGATACGGAACTGCGCGCCATCATCGCCGAGATCGATGCGGAGGGCGTCTGCGGCGCCTCCCTCGAGGTGCTGGGCCAGAGCAAGCCCGCGCGCATGGATGCCGGCTTGCAGGACATGATCGAGGCGGCAGCGGCGATCCACGCCCCCGGCAAGTGCGTGCGCATGCCCAGCGGCGCGGGCCACGACGCGCAATATCTCGCCCGCATCATGCCCGCCGCCATGCTGTTCGTGCCCTCGATCGGCGGGATCAGCCATCACTGGACCGAGGATACGGCGGAAGAGGATATCATCCTCGGCGCCCGGGTCTATGCCGAGGCGGTGGCGCAGGCGTTGCGGGGGTAAACCCGTCCCTGAATGCCGCATTGCCGTCGGCGCGGTTCCTGCGCTAAGAGAATGTCATGAACTGTGCCGACGTCATCAATCGCACGAAACGCGCGTCATCCGCCCCCGGATGGCGCGGTGTCGCGCGCCGGATCGGCGTTGTCTTCCTGCTCTATGCCTTTGCGCTCTCCGGCCTGCTCGCGGGAACGCTGCTCGCGGCGCAGCAGGCGCATGCACTGGGTGAGCCGGGCCTCCATTGCCTGCTCGAGGCGGGGCATCATCCCGATCCCTACGGCGCCGCACGCCACAAGGCGGAATGCCTCGCCGGCTGCCCGGTTCCGCCGGCGCCGCCCCTGCCCGATGCGCCCGATGCGCAGTTTCTCGGCTTTGATACCCGGGCCATGGCGCGCATCGCGCCGTCAGGGCTGCGCGAACGGGTCGATCTGCCCTCTGCGCCCCTGATTCGCGCTCATGGGCCGCGCGGCCCGCCTTCCTTCCTCGTCTGAACCTGTTGATACCAAAATCCGAAACAGTACTGGCGCGCAGCTCGCGAGAACGCGGGCCGCCCGGTTTCAAGACGAAGAAGGTCGAACCATGACGTTTCAAATCCGCAACGCGGTCATCGCCGCTATCGCCCTTTCCGCCACGCTCGGCTTCACGCTCGCGACCACGGCGGCGCAGGCGGAGACTTTCAGCATCGGTGACATCACCATCGAAACCCCCTGGACGCGGGTGACGCCCGCCGGCGCGCGGGTGGCCGGCGGTTACATGGTCATCACCAATAACGGAACCGAACCAGATCGCCTGATCGGTGGCACCAGCCCGATTGCCCCGCGCGTCGAGGTGCATTCGATGGAGATGGTCGATGGTGTCGCCCGCATGGCCGAGGTCGAGGGCGGTCTGGAAATCCCGCCCGGAGAGAGCGTCGCGCTGGAGCCCGGCAGCTATCACATCATGTTCATGAATCTCGCCACCCCCGTCACGGTGGAGGAGCCGGTTACGGGCATGCTGGTCTTCGAAAACGCCGGCGAGGTCGCAATCACCTATGCGGTCGCGCCGATGGGCTCGCCGCGCGCGCCGGGCGGGCACGGCCATGGGCATGGCCAGGACTGACCCGTCAGCTTGTCCTCTCCCTTGCCGCGCCGGTGTCTTGTCTGCATGATCGGATGGCGTCGGCGGATCGCATGGTTCGCCGGCGCAGGAGGAGATCGCATCGATGCTGAAAGGCGCTTTCGCCGGATTGTTGCGCAATGTCATGCCCTCCGGTGGAATCGACCGGGGCGAGCTCGAACGCTTGCGCGCGCTCGCCTTTGCGATCCTCGCACCGGCACCGGATACCGTGATCAGGGTCAACGAGATCAACTGCACCGATCCCGCCTGCCCGGGCCAGGAGACGGTGATCCTGATCATGGAGCCGGGCACGCGCACCCGTGCGCTCAAGGTTCAGGCGCCGGTCGAGGATGTTGACGAAAATGCGATTCGCAAGGCGATCCTTGCGGATAACGGTGCCGGGGCGGGCATTGCGGCACGCGCGGGGTGAGGGAATGCCGGTGGTGCGCACGGCTTCTCATGTTAGAGACGAAGGTGATATTCTCCACCCACGCCGCAAAGACCCGGATGCTCAGCCATGACCCTGCCCGTCAGCCCCGATGATGTCCGCGCCGCCCATGCGCGTATCCGCGATCACATCCGCCGCACCCCGGTCGTGAATCTGCCCAGGGGGGATTTCGGTCATGACGGGCCGGTCTCGCTGAAGCTCGAATTCCTGCAGCATGCCGGCTCCTTCAAGCCGCGCGGCGCCTTCAACACGCTCTTGAGCAAGGACATCCCCGCTGCTGGCGTGGCGGCGGCTTCGGGCGGCAATCACGGTGCGGCGGTGGCCTATGCGGCCCACAGCCTCGGTGTGCCCGCGCGCGTCTTCGTGCCCGAGATCGCGAGCAAGCCCAAGGTCGATACCATTCGCCGCCATGGCGCCGAGGTGGTGATCGGCGGCCCGCGTTACGCCGATGCCGCCATTGCCTGCGCGGAATACATGGCCGAGACCGGGGCGCTCTCGATCCATGCCTATGACGCATTCGAGACGATTGCAGGACAGGGTACCGTCGCCATCGAATGGGAGGAGGATCAGCCTGATCTCGATACGGTGCTTGTCGCTGCCGGTGGCGGAGGGCTGGTCTCCGGGATCGGCGCCTATTGGCGCGGGCGGGTGAAGGTGGTCGCGGTGGAGCCTGCGGGCTCATGCGCACTGCATGCCGCCCTCGAAGCCGGCGGGCCGGTGGATGTCGAGGTGCATTCGGTCGCAGCCGATTCGCTGGGGGCGCGCAATACCGGCGCGCTCGTTCATGAAATTTGCCGTGCGGCGATCGATCATGTGGCGCTCGTCACCGATGAGGCCATCACCGAGGCGCAGCGCCGGCTCTGGCACGACTGGCGCATCGCCACCGAGCCGGGCGGCGCGGCTGCGCTCGCCGCGCTGACGAGCGGGGCATATCGTCCGCAACCGGGTGAGCGGGTGGGTGTGCTCGTCTGCGGCGCCAATGTCGATCTGCGCGCGCTGGACGATCTGCTGTGAGCGTGCCGGGGATCAATACGACGGATCTGCCCGAACGCGAGACGGCCCGCGCTATCCTGATCGATCCCGCCGACCGGCTCTTGCTCATCTGCTACGAAGCGTCGCGCGATGTCGATCCGATCCGGCCCGGCAAGCGGGATTTCTGGTATACGCCTGGCGGCGGGCGCGAGCCGGGAGAGACGCCGCCGCAGACCTGTCTGCGCGAACTCGCAGAGGAGACGGGGCTTTCCGGTCTCACGCTCGGCCCAGCCGTGGCGCAGCGCGCCTGCCCGCAGACACTGTTTGCCCGCAAATGCTTCGTGCGCGAGACCTATTTCCTCGTGCGCGCCCCGCATGACCGGATCGACACGTCGCGCCTGCAGGAGACGGAGGGCGATCCGGTGCTCGATGTGCGCTGGTGGGAGGCAGGCGCACTGAATGCGCCGGATATCGTCATTGATCCGACCGGAATCCGGGCTCTCTTTCTCGATATTCTGGCCGAGCGGATTCCTGATACGCCACGCGATCTGGCCGCAGCGCCCTGAATGCGCTCAGTTGCGGTCGTCCGGGAGGCCGGGCAGGGGCTGGACGGGCACGCCTTCCTCGATGAGCTCGCGCGCCTCGTCGGGGCTCGCCTCGCCATAGATCGGGCGTTCCTGCGCCTCGCCGTAATGCATGCGCCGCGCCTCCGTAACGAAGCCTTCGCCGACATTTTCCGCATTCTGCGCCACATGCGCATGAATTTCGCGGATCATGGCGCGCAGGGCCTGCTCGCGTTCGCCAAGAAGCGCCATGCCCTCGGTCGGTGCTGCGGCTTCGGCTGGGGCAGGAGGCTGTTGCCGCGTTTCGGCGGAGGGAGCGGGGAGGGGCTGCGCCGCACGGTCGCCCCGGGAGATCGCAGGCGCCATGAGGCGTTTCTCGACCGTGCCCGAACCACAGACGGGGCATTCGACGAGGCCGCGCGCCCGCTGTTCCTCAAAGGCATCGCCCGAGGGAAACCAGCTCTCGAAATCGTGCGCCTGATCACAGACGAGGGCGTAGCGGATCATGATACGGCTTTGATACCCTCTGATTGCCTCACATAAAGTAAATGGCGCGCCGATGGCGTTTGCGCAAGCAGTGGCGCCCTGATCCCGTATCGTCTTGCAAAAAAACCGCATCAGTCGGTGCCGGTGATCGCCTTCACGGGTTGGCACGTATCAACCAGGGCAAGCGACGTTGATCAGCCGCCGCACAGGAGCCTGATGTGTCCCGCAATGCAGCGATCCTTGGCCTCGCCACGGCGGTGCCGCCGCACCGCCTCAGCCAGGACGACGCTCTGGCCATGGCCCGCGATATTCTGGCACCGCGCTATCCCGGTTTCGCACGGCTTGAGTCCGTCTTCACCAATGCGGCCATTGACAATCGCTACGCGGTGATGCCGATCGACTGGTATCGCGCGCCGCGCGGCTGGGCCGATCGCAGCCGGGCCTATCTGGAGAGCGCGACCGCTCTGTTCGTCGAAGTTGCGCGCGACGCGCTGTGCCGTGCGGGAATCGCCGCACAGGCGGTTGATACCATCGTCACCATCTCCTCCACGGGCATCGCCACGCCAGGCCTTGAGGCGCGGGCTCTCGCGGCAATGGGATTTCGCGCGGATGTTCGGCGGGTGCCGGTCTTCGGACTCGGCTGCGCCGGCGGTGCGGGCGGGCTTGCGCTCGCTGCGCGTCTCGCGCAAGCCGCGCCGGGAGAGAATGTGCTGCTCGTTGTCGTCGAGACCTGCACGCTGGCCTTTCGCGCGCAGGCGCCGGGCAAGGCCGACATCGTCGCCTCCGCCCTGTTCGGAGACGGCGCGGCGGCCTGCATCCTGCGCGCCGGCCCGGGCGGCAATGCCATGGCGCGGGTCGCGGCGAGCGCCGAACATATCTGGCCGGATACGCTCGATATCATGGGCTGGGATATCGGTGAGGAGGGGCTCGGCGTGATCTTCGCGCAGGCCATTCCCGCTTTCGCCAGAGCCCATCTCGCCGAGGCTTTCGCGGGAATCTTCACCTGTTGGGGGATGCGCGATGGCGGCTTTGCCGAGCATGTCCTGCATCCCGGCGGCGCCAAGGTCATCGCCGCCCTGGAGGAAACGCTGGGTCTTGCAAGCGGGCATCTGCAGCGCGAACGCGAGATCCTGCGTGATTTCGGCAATATGAGCGCGCCGACGGTGCTGTTCGTGCTGGAGCGGGCCCTGCGCACGGGCCTGCGCGGGCCCACGCTGCTGGCCGCGCTCGGTCCGGGCTTCACCCTCAATTGCGTCGTGCTGGAGCCCGCCTGATGAGCATCGCTGCCCTGATTCTCGCCCTCGTGACCTTGCAGCGTCTTGCCGAGCTCGTCATTGCGAAGCGCAACACGGCGGCGCTGATGGCGCGTGGGGCCGTCGAGCATGCGCCGGGCCATTACCCCGCGATCGTGGTGATGCACGGGCTCTGGCTCATCGGTCTGTGGCTGTTCGCGCACGATGCCGCGATCTCCTGGCCGCTGATCGCGGTCTTCGCGATCCTGCAGGCAGGGCGCATCTGGACGATCGCGAGCCTCGGTGCGCGCTGGACCACGCGGATCATCATCCTGCCCGGCGCGGCGCCGATCCGCACCGGCCCGTATCGCTATCTCAGCCATCCGAATTACTGGATCGTCATCGGCGAAATCGCCATCCTGCCGCTGGCGTTCGGCTTGCCGCTCTATGCGCTTGCCTTCACGGTTGCCAACGCGATCCTGCTCACGATTCGCATCCGGGCGGAAAACCGGGCGCTCGCGGGTGCCGCTCACGAAGCATGATCACGACAACGTGATGGTTTGCCGGCAATGCGCGGAAGCCGACGAAAACCATGCCGATTTTGCCGTGGAAAGCTTTCCGGCTTGCCATGAAAAAACCCTGCCTTTGAACCAAACAGGCTGCTGCCGCGTATCCCGGTGCGTCGGCGTGACGCTGTATTTCGTCTGGGGTTCAATCCCGGCTGACGAACCGGGTTATGTGGGAGGCGTTGTTGGATTTCATCCCCAAAGCGAACAAGGCACGGGCGCAGGATCTCTCCCGTAGCGCAGAGAATGCGCTTTCCGGGCGTCAGGGTTTGCCGGAGCGGCACGATGAAAACCGGCGGCTCGCGCGCCGTCGCGTCGTGTTCTTCTCGCTCGCGGCCCTGACCGCTCTTGCGGCCTTGATGGCGCTTGGCATCGTGTTCGGCCAGCAGGGTCTGTCGGCCATCGATCTCGCCATGCTCGCCGTCTTTGCCGTGACCCTGCCCTGGACGGTGATCGGCTTCTGGAACGCCGTGTTCGGCCTCGTCCTCGCCCTCGGGCGCCGCAACCCCCTTGATGCAGTCGCGCCGCTGGCCGGTCGCGATGCGCATGAACGCCGGCTTATCGGGCGCACGGCCATCGTGGTGCCGGCCTATGACGAAGATCCACAGATGGTGCTCGGCCATATCGAAGCCACCATCGATGACCTGGAGGCTGCCGGCGGTCTTGAGAATTTCGAGATATTTCTGCTCTCCGACACACAGGACAGCTTCCGTGCCGCAGAGGAAATGCGCGCCGTCCAGGCCTTTTGCAGCCGCATCGGCTTTGCCGACCGGTTCCATTATCGCCGCCGCAGCGACAATGCGGGCCACAAGACCGGAAATCTCTGGGAATGGCTGGAGCGCCGCGGGGCTGATTTTGACTACATGATCGTGCTTGATGCCGACAGCCTGATGAGCGGCAGCGCCATCCGCCGACTGGTGCGGGTCATGGATTGCAACCCCGAACTCGGCATCTGCCAGACACTGATCGCCGGCCTGCCGAGCCGCGTCGCCTTCACCCGCATGTTCCAGTTCGGCATGCGCCACGGCATGCGCGCCTATGCGCTCGGCGCCGCCTGGTGGCAGGGGCCGACCGGGCCCTATTGGGGGCACAACGCCATCATTCGCATCGACGCTTTCATGCGCCATTGCCGCCTGCCGGCGCTGCCAGGGCGCGGTCCGCTCTCCGGCCTCGTGCTCAGCCATGACCAGCTCGAAGCGGCGCAGATGGTACGCGGCGGCTACGATGTGCGGGTTTTGCCCGACGAGTACGGCAGCTACGAGATCAACCCGCCCTGCCTGCCGGAATTCGTGCGCCGCTCCCTGCGCTGGTGCCAGGGCAATCTGCAATATCTCAAGCTGGTGACGAAACCGGGCTGGCCGCCCATGGCGCGGCTGCAACTCGCTCTGGCAATTCTGATGTATCTCTCCGGTCCGGCCTGGCTCCTCTTCATGGGGCTGGGCTTCATGCAGGGTGCGCTGGGCGTCAGCGGCGGCGCGATCGCCGACAATCCCTGGGGGGCTGCGCCGTCGAGTCTTGGGCTCTGGCTGCTCGCCGGCATGATCGTCATGGTCTTCGCGCCCAAGCTCGCCGGCCTCATCGACGCGCTCGTCGATGCCCGCCGCCGCCGCAGTTATGGCGGCGGTTTTCGGCTCCTGCGCAGCGGCATCGCCGAATTCTTCCACGGCATGCTGCTCGCCCCGATCATGGCGATTGCCGAGGCCTTGTTCATTCTGGGCCTCCTGCGCGGCAAGGGGCTGACCTGGAAGGTCCAGCGCCGGCATGGTTTCGCGGTGACCTGGCGCGAATCGATCGCGCGTTTCTGGCCGCAGACCGTGATCGCGGCGATGACACTCACCGGCTTCTGGCTGCACGCGCCCCAGATGCTCCCCTGGATCATCCCTGTCGCGATCGGTCCGCTTTCGGCGGTCCTCTTCTGTCGCTTCGGGACGAGTCCGGCGCTGGGGCGGATCATGGCGCGCCGGCGCTTTGCCGCGATCCCGGAGGAAATCACCGCGCCGCCGGTGGTTGCGCGTGCCATGCGCATCGCCACCCTGGCCGATCGCAGCGCCCGGATTCGTGCAGCTGCACCCTCCCTCGCGCCCTTGCCGCAACCGGCGGGGGAGTGAATGTTGGATCTATCTTCCGGGCCCGGACGGCGTCAAAGCGTCGCGTCGATCGGGAAAGGAATTCAGGAACGCATGGCGCGGTTGGGGCATTGGTGAGGGGAATGGCAACCCGAACCAAAGGAGGTGCCGATGACTATCGCCACGTTGCGCGATCTCTATATTGACCAGCTTCAGGATATTCACAGCGCCGACAGCCAGTCGCGCGCGGTGACCACAAAGCTCGCCGAGGCAGCTCGAAACCCGCATCTTGATTCCGCCCTGTATGCCGGCGTCGAAGGTATCGAACGCGGCATGGAGGCCGTTGCGAGCATTCTCGCGCGCCATGATGCAGCACCGCGCGAAGGCCATTGCGAAGCGATGGCGGGTCTCGTACGCGAGGCGCAGCACCATGCCGTCGATTCCGATATCGCCGATGCGGGTGTGCGTGACGCGATGATCATCGCCCAATACCAGCGCATGACGCATTACGCGATCGCGGTCTACGGCAGCCTCGTCGCCTTCGCAAAGCGCCTGGGTTATGAAGACGATGCCGCCACGCTCGAAGCCTGCCTCTCGCGAACCCGCGACGGCGACAAGCATCTCAGCGAGATCGCCACGCGCGACGTCAATCGCCAGGCCGCCTGAGGCGGATCATGCGCGAAGCCGCCTGAGGCGGAGGATGCTTCAATAGGAAGCCGGAATCGCGGCGGGGGCGGGGTGTTCCGTCTCCGCCGCAAACATGCGGGCGGGATTCCAGTTGCGCAGAAGCCAGGGAATCCGCGAGCTGGCCATCGGCTTGGCGAAGTAGAAGCCCTGTGCCCGGTCGCAGCCCATCAGGCGCAGGCGCTGAACCTGGTCCCGGGTCTCGACGCCCTCCGCCGTGACGATCATGCCGAGGCTGCGGCCCAGGCCGATCACCGCCGCCACGATGGCCGCGTCATCGGCGTCCGTCACCAGATCCCGTACGAAGCTGCGATCAATCTTGATGTGGTGCACCGGGAATTGTTTCAGATGGGTCAAAGAGGCGAAACCGGTTCCGAAATCATCGAGGGCGATGGTGATGCCGGCATCGTCGAAACCGCGCAGCGTCTCGGCGACGAGTTCGGCGCTGCGTCCGAGCAACACGGTCTCGGTGACTTCGATCTCGAGCCGGTTCGGGGCGATGCCGTGATCGCGGAACATGGTGGTCAGGTTCGCAGCGAGTCGCGGCGCGGTGAATTCGGCGCTGGAGAGATTGATCGCCACGCGCCCGAAGCCGAGAGCCTCTTCATGCCAGGCAGCCATGTCGGCGGCAATATGCTTGCGGATGGCCTTGCCGATCGCGACAGCACTTTCTGGATCATCGAAAACCGCTCCGAAATAGCCTGGCGTGAGAACACCGCGGTCTGGATGGATCCAGCGCGCCAGCGCTTCGAATCCAACGATCTTGCCTGAACGGAAACAGATCTTGGGCTGATAGAAGGGAACGAACCGCTCCGTGGCGATCGCATCCCCGACTTCCCGCGTGATGCGGATGCGCTCTTCCATGCGGGTGCGAATCGCGGGGCTGTACAAACTGAAGCGCCCCCGACCTTCCGCCTTGGCCTGATAAAGCGCCATATCGGCATCCTTCATCAATTCCGCTGCCTCCTGATGATGATCGGGAAACAGGGCAAGGCCGGCGCTGGCGCGGGTGGAAAGAATCCGCGAGGCGCATTGGAACGGCGCGCGCATGTCGTGAACGAGCTTGCGGGTAAAGGCCTCCAGGGCATGCTCGTCTTCGACTGCGCTGAGGATCACGGCGAACTCGTCGCCGCCGATCCGCGCGATTTCGGCCTGATCGCCGGCGATCGTCAGCAGACGTCGCGCGGCCGCGCAGAGCAACTCGTCACCGGCATCATGGCCGAGCGTGTCATTGACATCCTTGAATTCATCCAGATCGACAAGAATCAGCGCCACGCGGGTCCCCTCGCGCCTGGCCCGGGAGAGGATATTCTCGAAACGGGCATGGAACAGGGTGCGGTTGGGCAGCCCGGTCAGCGCATCATGGTTGGCTGTCTGCCAGATTTCTTCCTCGGCCAGCTTGCGGTCGGTAATGTCGAAGGTGATGCCGATGGCGCGATCCGGGCTGATCTTCACCGCGCGGATGCCGAGCCAGATGCGGCGGTCGTCGGGGATGGTGTAGCGTACCTCTATGGTTTCCGACTGACCGGTCTCGAAACCTTCGAGCAGGCCCACCACCTTCGCTCGATCATCGGGATGGACGCGGCGCCGGAAGTCATCCGTATCGCTCGATCCGACACCGAGCAGATCCTGCGCGTTCTCGGAACGGGTGACGAAATTGTCGGCGAGATCTCGTTCCCAGGCCACCATGCGTCCGGCCTGCAGGGCGAGCCGCAGGCGGGTCTCGCTCGCGCTCAGCGCAGCCTGCGCGCGCTGGCGCTCGCTGATATCCTGAATCGCACCGACCAGCCGGACCGCCGCGCCGTTCTCGTCGCGCAGCACGAAGAATCGGTCGAAGACCGTGGCAACGCTGCCATCGGCCCGGATCACACGATATTCGCATTCCCAGCGCGACGCATCACCGGCGATGAAACAGGCAAACTGCTCGTCGATCCGATCCCGGTCGGCGGCGTGAATCTTCGCGCGCCACCATTTCAGCGTAGAGCGCCCATCCGGCGGAGCATGGCCGAACAGGGTTTCGATCGCTTCTCCCCAGATGATTTCGTCGGTTGCGAGATCGAGATCCCAGATCGCGTCGGTCGTCGCGCTGGCAGCCAGCCGATAGCGCTCCTCGCTGGCCGCCAGTGCCTTGCGCGACATCACCCGCTCGTGGATATCCGTGACGGCGCCGATCCATTCGCGGATCGTGCCGTCGTCATTATGGACCGGGTTTGCCCGCACATGCGTCCAGCGGTAATCGCCGGCCTTCGTCAGCTTGCGCTCGATCACGTCGAGCGGCGTTCCGCTGGCCAGCGCAGCATCCCAGGCGGC
Organism: Saliniramus sp.; assembly: GCF_035311605.1. NCBI lineage: Bacteria > Pseudomonadati > Pseudomonadota > Alphaproteobacteria > Hyphomicrobiales > Salinarimonadaceae > Saliniramus > Saliniramus sp. The sequence continues at coordinate 8,693 of NZ_DATGCW010000202.1, read as the reverse complement.
GCTGGACGTTGCGAGATCGTCGGGATGGATGATCGTCTTCCAGCCCTGCGGATCAAAAGCGTATTCGGCGATGCTGCTGGAATAGGCGATCTTGGGGGATTCCCCGTTGGGGCCGGCGGCCCAGACCATGGCGGTGCTGGCCTCGATGAGCGCGCGATAGCGTTCCTCGCTCTCGCGCAAGCGTTGGCCGGCAAGGCGGCGATCATGGATATCGGTTACCGTACCGACCCATTCGCGCACGACGCCCGACTCGTCGAGAAGCGGTATGGCGCGGGCGAACATCCAGCGATAGTTGCCGTCATGCTGGCGCAGGCGGTATTCGTTGGTGCGCGGTTCAGGGTACCCGCATGTCTGAGCGATATTCGCGCGCACCCGGGCGCGATCATCGGGGTGGACGGCATCGAGCCAGCCCTCGCCCCAGTATTCCTCCGGGCCCTGGCCTGTCAGCGCGTCCCAACCGATGCTTTGGTGAATGCTGCCATCCGGCGTCGCACGCCAGACGATGGCGGCACCGGCCTCGGTGAGGGCCTTGTAGCGCGCCTCGCTCTCGGCGAGCGCCAGCTCGGCACGTTTGCCGTCGTCGATATCGGTAGAACTCCCGAACCAGGCCCGGATCTGCCCGGTCTCGTCGCGCTCGGGCAGGGCGCGACTCAGGACCCAGCGATACCCGCCGTCCCGGTGATGGATACGATGCTCCACGCTGTAGGGGCTGCCCGATGCGATGCTCTGCGCCCAGGCAGCATCCGTACGCGGGCGGTCTTCCGGATGCAGGGCAGCGCGCCATGCCGCGCCTGTCAAGCTTCCGCTATCGAGACCGAAAGCTTCGAAAATGCGGCGATTGGCGTAATCGAGTTGACCCTTCGCATCGGCGGACCAGACCATCTGGGGAATCCGATCGGCGAGATTGCGAAAGCGCTCCTCGCGCAGCTGTGCCTGGGCGTGCTTGAGCCGCAGATCGATGAGGCGCATGACGGATTGGGCAAGCGCACGCAGGGTCCGTTCCTGCGTGGGTGTCAGGCCCTGCGGGCGAGGGGCGTAATCGAGGACGCACAAGGTTCCCAGTGGCAGCCCGGCATCTGTGCGCAACACCGCCCCGGCATAAAACCGCAGGTACGGTTCGCCGCGCACGAAGGGGTTGTCGCGAAACACGGGCGAATCCAGCGTATCGGGAACGACATACAGACCCGTTTCGAGTATAGCATGGGTGCAGATCGAGACATCCCGTGCCATCTCGCGGGTATCGAGCCCGAAAGTGGCCTTGAACCATTGCCGCTCGGCATCGACGAAGTTCACCACGGCGATCGGTGCGGTGCAGATCTCGGCTGCGAGCCGCGCGATATCATCAAATTCGGGCTCCGGCGGGGTATCCAGGATGCCGCAGGCATGCAGCGCGTGCAACCGCGCGGTTTCCGTTTCGTCACAGCAGTCGTACTGACCCGGTTTGAAATCCATGCCTCGCAACCCCGAGGGTAATGTTTGAGCATTACGCCCGACTAACGTGTGCCAAAGTCATCAAGAAACCGTTTATATCCGCCGCAGAATGCGCATGCCTTTGGAAAATGCGCAGGCATCTTTCAAGAAACGGCATGCAGGGCAGCTGCTATCCGACTTTCCCTGAACGTGTGTTGCTTGCTCTTTCTGGAAAGCAGTTTGGTACTGCTCTTCCAGTGTTTTGGTTATTTTGTGACATTAAGACATCTAAGGGATGCTTAAGTTTGCAATATATATCAAAAATTGTATCAATGCGCGTGCGACGGGGCGCTAGCAGGCGATTCCCGGTCATGAACGAGGACATTGCTGATGCCCGTCCCATTTCCCGTGCTCGGTGAGCGTATCGCCAAACCCGCCGAGATCGTGATCTCGCCGGTCAATCTCACGGCCAACGGCCCCGCTCATCTGGGTCATGCCGGCGGCCCGTTTCTGCGCATGGACGTGCTCGCAAGAGCCTGCCGGCGTGCCGGGCACAGGGTGCGACAGGTCCTGAGCAACGATCATTTCGAGAACCATGTCGTCGTCAAGGCGCGGGCCCTGGGCCGTGATCCTGCGGCCTTCGCGCGCGAGAATGACCGTCTGATCGCCAGAGGGCTCGCCGCCCTCGACATCACCTTCGACACTTTTCCCGATACCGGTGATCCGGCGGTGCTGGCGCGCTTTCGCGACGTGGCGGGGGCTTTGACGCGGGCGCTCGATGACGGCGGCAAGGTGCTGCTGCGCCGCGAAATGCTGCCGGTCGACGATGCCTCGGTCGCGGGTTTCGAAGCGGGCGCTGCGCCGATCGAGGAGCGTTTCTGCATCGGAGGCTGGTTCGGCTGCAACTGCCCCGCCTGCGGCGCGCCCTCGGGCAGTTTCTTCTGCGAAGCCTGTGGTGCGCATTATTCGCCCTCCGAGGCGCCGCAGCCGCGCTCGCGACGCGGCAACATTACCGGTTTCGTCGAGAGCGCCTGCCTCTATCTTGATCTCCGCCCGGTGGAGGCGCTTGCACAGAACTGGGCGCGAATGCGGATCGAGGCGCCGTTCCGGGAGGTGGCGCAACGCTTCCTCGACAATTCCCGGCCGGAAATCCGCCTCACCGTTCCGGGTTTGCACGGGCTCGCCTGGGATGATCGCCGCTTTCGCGACAGCCAGATCCTGTTCAGCTATTCGTCGCTGCTCTTTGCCCACCACATCCTGCTCGGTACGTTTCTGGCGGATGAGGGCGGCTCGAATCCGTTCGAGGCCGGTCATCCCGCCCTGCTCATCGGTGCCACGGCGATCGACAACACCGTTCCGATGCTCGCTGGCGTGACCGGCTGCGCCCTGGCCCAGACGCGCTATCGCGGCTTCGACCGGATCTATTTCAACCATTTCCTGCATCTCGACGGGGAGAAATTCTCGACGAGCCGGGGGCATGTGATCTGGTCGCACGATCTCGAAGGCGTGCCCGGGCTCGAGACCGATATCCTGCGCTGGTACCTGTGCAGCATAACGCCGGAAGAGGCGGCGGGCAATTTCATGCGCGGGGAATGCGTCGCCTTCCATGAGCGGGTGCGTGTGACGCTCGATCATCGGCTGCAAGCGCTGGCCGCGATCCTCGCGGCAGAGGCGCAAACCAAGCCGGATGCCGATCCCGATCCCGATCCTGATCCCGCAATCGCTGCGCCGATGCGCGATCTGCTGCAAACCCAGCATGAATGCCTCGGCGGCGACGGTCTGCGCCTGCGCCGGTTCGCGGCGACCCTTGATGCCGCGCTGGTCCTCGGTGAAGCGATAACCACACCCGCGCAGGCACAGGCCTGGATGCGCGGCTTCGCCATCCTCGCAAGTCCCGTCATGCCGCGCCTCGCCCAGGAGTTGTGGCGGGCGGCCGGTCTGGACGGCGCGCCGCAATGCGCCGATTTCGCCCGCCCGGCAAAGCCGGTTCCCGCAGCCCTCCCGCGTCGCGACGGCCCGCCCCTGACCCGGGCGGCCCTCGAGGCGCTCTCGCCATGACCTAGTCGGAGACGGCCATGACCATGCCTGCCGAGACGCCAGACTTACAGATCCGCATGCCCGGTGCGATGCTGCTCGCACTGCTCGTCTCCGGGATCAGCCTCGCCGCCTGCTACGGTGCCACCTTCCTGCTGGCGGAGCATCTGCGCGACCAGGGGCGCGATCCCGCACTGGCGGGGATCGCAATAACCACGGGAACCATTTTCACCATCGCCGTCGCCCTCGTTGCGGGCCGGCTTGCAGCCCGTATCGGCACGATGCGGTGCCTTGCTCTGGCGGGTCTGATCATGGCGCTGGCGATGCTGGCCTTCGCGTTGACCGGGCGTGTGGCGGGCAGCGATCTCGTGGGCGGTGGGCTGATCGGGATCGCCTGGTCGCTATTCTACATTCTCGCCCCGCTGCCGATCATCGCCCGTGTGGCAGCCGGGCAGCGGATTCGTGATCTTACCTATCTCTCGGGCGCCCAGATGGCCGGTCTGGGTCTGGCGGCACCCCTGGGCGGGGCGCTCGCGGCGCAGGGCTGGCCGCTCGCCTGGATCTACTGCGGTTTCGCGCTGCTCGCAGCGAGCGCTGCGCTTCTGCTGCTGGCGATCGGGGAGCGGTACACCGGCGGGCGCGCAAGCCGTGCACATGCCGGGCAGGGTCCTGACGAAGGCAGCATCCTTGATATTGCGCGCGTGGGTGCGGTGCTCGCGACAACGGCGCGGATTCCGATTGTGCTGATCGGTCTCGCTTCCTGCACATTCGCCGGGCTCGCGACGTTCCAATCGGTCTATGCGGAGGAGCGCGGGCTCGCCTTCGGGCAGTTCTTTCTGGTGTTCACCCTGGTCACCGTCACCCTGCGCTTTGGTCTCGCCGCGCATCTCACACGCCTGCCGGCAGAGCGGCTCGCCCTGTTCCTGCTCGCTCTCGTGGTGGTGGCGCTGGCGCTGTTCTGGTTCGATCGCGGCAGCGTGCCGGTCTATCTGCTGGCATCGGCCCTGTTCGCGGCCGGTTACGGTCTGAGCTATTCCACGCTCAACGCCCTCGCGGTGAACCGCGCCGAGGCGGGCGGCGCGGCACCGGCTGCAGCCTCGCAGGTCTTCACCATCACCTATTTTCTCGGCTTGTTCGGCTTCCCGGCGCTGGGCGGTCTGCTGATCAGCGCGGGCGGCACCGCTTTGCTGCTGCCTGCGCTCGTGGCGCTCGCGACACTGGCCCTCGCCCTGGCGCTCGGCATGCTGCGTGTGCCTTCGGTTGCGCGAAAATCAATCTGAAGCGCGCGATGTGCTTGAAAAAGCGAGGGGCGCGGTGCCTTCACACCGCGCCCCATCATCCGTCATGCCTTGCCCGCGTGAGCACGCGGGGGATCTCAGCGCTTGCGGAAATGCAGGATGCCCCAGGCCATGTAACCGCTATCGGCGGCCTTCACCCAGTTGTCGAGGCCCTGCAGCATCCGGTCGAGGAAGACTTTGGAGGAGACCGATGCGACATGGTCGTAATTGGCGCGCAGATCCTCACCTACACGGGCATAATGCGTGCGCAGGTTCGGCGTCAGATCGGCGAATTCGACCAGTTCGAAGCCGAGCTTCTCCGCAATCTCCCGGTAATAGGCGGGTGAACCGAGGCTCTCGAGATGGATGCGGTCATAGACCGGCTGCAACACGCCCTCGGGCACGTCGTCCGCCTGCATCGGATCCGTGATGATCATCTCGCCACCCGGCTTGAGCACGCGATGCGCCTCGGCGAAGACCTGTTCGCGATCCTTCGCATGCAGGATCGAATCCTGCGACCAGACCACGTGATAGGTCTCGTTGGGTGCGGGGATCTTGTCGAACGAGCCATGCGCCACCTTGATCTGCTCGGCGAGCGCCTGGCGGCGATTCAGGAAGCGGTTGGTGTCGTTCTGTGCCTCGGAGATGTTGAGGCAATCGACCGAGCAGCCGTATTCGCTCGCCAGATGGCGCGCCGAGCCGCCATAACCGGCGCCGAGATCAATGACATGTGTATCGGCCGTGAGATTCTTCAGCATGCCGGCCATCTTGCGCACGGTGCGCGCCGAGGCTTCCTTGATCACCGGTGTCTCTTCATAGAGGCCGATATGGATGTCTTCACCGCCCCAGATATTGTAGTAGAAGTTATCCGCATCGGCGCTGTCGTAATACTGCTCGGTGATCAGTTCGACATCGCTCTCGGGCTCACCTTCGGCAGCTTCGGCTGCGCGCTGGAGATAGGATTTCTCGACGACATGGACGAGGAAGTCCGGTTCGCCTTCGGCATAGGTTTCCTGAAAGTCCCCATAGGTCCGGATGCGCTGGAATCCGGCTTCGCTGAGAAGTTTCTTCATATACGCCTTGCGCACCGGGAACATGTTGAGCGTGTATTCACTCTTGTCCGGGAAGGTGTACTTGAACCGGGCGAGGCCATCGTCGAGATGGGCCGGCTCGGCGGTGACCTGGTCGCCGCAATAGTAGAACTTGTGTTTCGTCGAGAAACCATGATCGAGCATGGCGTCGTAATTGCGCTGATCGATGATCAGTATGCCGTCATGCTTGAGTGCGGCATAAAACTCAGCCAGCGTGCGGCGACGATCCGCTTCCTCGTGCAGGTGCGTGAAGGAATTGCCCAGGCAGATGATGGCGTCGTACTTGCCCTGGATGTCCCGGTTGAGCCAGCGCCAGTCGGCCTGAACCGTTTTCAGGATGATCTGGCGCTCCTTGCCGTTCTCGAAGGCCTTGGCGAGCATGGCGGCGCTGCCGTCGACGGTGGTCACGTCGAACCCGGCCTGGATCAGGCGAACCGAGTGGAAACCGGTCCCGGCGGCCACGTCGAGCACCTTGTGCTTGCCGCGTGCGCGCAGGATATCGATGAAGAAATCGCCCTCGCTCGCGGCGCGGGCATCCCAGTCGATCAGTTCATCCCACTTCTCGGCGAATGTCTTGACGTATTCAGACCGATATTGCCCGGTCTCGCGCACCTTCAACGGGTCCGTGCCGTATTCCTGCTCCTTGGCGGTGAGATCGGCATTGCCCTGAGGGCTGGCGTTACTGGTCATTCTCTGTTCCTCGTTTTGACCACAGCACCGCGCCATGAGCGCGCATGCAGCGTCTGACGAAAAGGCGCGCCACTGCTCCCCCTCGAGGGAGGCGACGCGAAATCCGGATCGCGGGCAGCGCCCGCACGAATCGCTGAACCCCCCGCGCTCGCTACCCATATCGGCAATCAGGCGAGCAGCGCCGTCACGGCGCACACGGAGGTGCACTCCCAGAAGAAGGAGTGAAATCACATCGCGCTGCATAGCACATCCGCGACAGTTGCAGCCTAGCGGCAAAATAATCGAATGCTAGCCTATCAATACAGGATTATCTGCGTTACAAGGGACGGCTGATTTCGCTAAGCGTGTGCGCGCCGCGAGCTGGCGGTGCAGCCGATCCGTATGCACGAGATCATTGCAACGCAACGCGTTAGCCGCAGTTCTGCCATCGGGTCACGTGCGAAATCTGTGGCGTGATCCAGCGCCGCTCGCCGCGATCGCGCAGCACTCCGCGCAAAGGCATCTGCGGCTTTACGCCTTTGGCCGTTTCCGGCCCGCCTGTTAGACTGCTTACCAGAATGGGCGTCGTCGATAAGCGCGCGCAGGGTCATACCCGGCTGCGCCTTGTGGCGGTGCCGGGGCAGCCCCGTATCCGGAGGACGAGAGATGGCAGGTTCCAGCGCATTGCGCGCCGCAAACGATATCCAACAGCCCAACGATCTCGATTCATGGTGGTTGCCCTTCACGGCGAACAAGTCCTTCAAGAGCAATCCGCGCATGGTCTCGCGCGCCAAGGACATGTATTACTACACCCCCGAGGGCAAGCCGGTGATCGACGGCACCTCGGGCCTGTGGTGCTGCAATGCCGGCCATAATCGTGACGAGATCGTCTCTGCCATCCAGACACAGGCCCAGGAGCTCGACTTTGCGCCGGGCTTCCAGTACGGGCACCCGCTCGCCTTCACGGCGGCCTCGCGCATCGCGCAGCTCGCACCGGCAGATCTCGACCATGTCTTCTTCTGCAATTCCGGCTCGGAGGCCGCCGATACCGCGCTGAAGATCGCGCTGGCCTACTGGAACGTGACGGGCAAGGGGCAGAAGACGCGGCTCATCGGACGCGAACGCGGCTATCATGGTGTGGGCTTCGGCGGCATCACGGTGGGCGGCATCGTCAACAACCGCAAATTCTTCGGCTCGCTGCTCGCCGGTGCCGATCACCTGCCGCATACCTATAACCGCGAGCATCAGGCCTATTCGAAGGGCGAGCCGGAATGGGGTGCGCATCTCGCCGATGATCTCGAACGCATCGTCGCCCTGCACGACGCCTCGACCATCGCTGCCGTGATCGTCGAGCCGATGGCGGGCTCGACCGGAGCGCTGCCCCCGCCCAAGGGTTATCTCAAGCGCCTGCGCGAAATCTGCGACAAGCACAATATTTTGCTCGTCTTCGACGAGGTAATCACCGGTTTCGGGCGCCTCGGCTATGCCTTCGCCGCCGAGCGCTACGGCGTCGTACCGGACATGATCACCTTCGCGAAGGCGGTGAATTCCGGCACCGTGCCGATGGGCGGGGTGATCTGCCGCAAGCACATTTACGACGCCTTCATGAACGGCCCGGACAATGTCGTCGAACTGTTCCACGGCTATACCTATTCCGGGCACCCGCTGGCCTGTGCGGCCACGATCGCCACGCTCGATATCTACCAGCGCGAGAACCTTTTCGAACGCACGCGTGCCGTCGAGACGCGCTGGGCGGATGCGATGATGTCGCTCAAGGGCCTGCCCAATGTGGTCGATATCCGCACGCTCGGCCTGGTCGGCGCCGTGGATCTCGCGCCGAACGAGCACGGGCCCGGCAAGCGCGGCTATGCAGCGATCGAGAAGGGCTTCCACGATTATGGTCTGATGCTGCGTACGGCCATGGATACGATCGCCGTGGCGCCTCCGCTGATCGCCGAGGACAAGCATATCGACGAGATCATCGACAAGCTCGGTCGTCTGATCCGCGACGTCGCGTGACGCGATTCCCGCGTGCCGCCGTATCCCTGCCCGACCGGGGATGACAGGGCGCGCGGCGCCCGCTATCACGGGTCCCGGGTGGATTTGTGCGGGTGGTGAGTGGATGACGGCAGCAGAGGATGCGGCGCCGGTGGCGATCGAAACCGGCATGGTGCTGGCCGCCGGGCTGGGAACGCGCATGCGTCCCATCACC
>NZ_DATGCW010000201.1:0-2783 GCF_035311605.1 Saliniramus sp. | reverse complement strand
GCCTTTCTCGCCACCAAGATCACCTTCATCAACGAGATCGCGGATCTGTGCGAGAAGGTCGGCGCGAATGTCCAGGATGTCGCCCGCGGCATCGGCCTCGATAACCGCATCGGTTCAAAATTCCTGCATGCCGGCCCCGGCTTCGGCGGATCCTGCTTCCCCAAGGATACGCTGGCCCTGATCAAGACTGCACAGGATAATGACGCGCCGATCCGCATCGTCGAGACGGTCGCTGCCGTCAACGATGCGCGCAAGCGCGCAATGGGTCGCAAGATCGTGAAGGCCTGCGGCGGAGACGTCCACGGCCAGCGGATCGCCGTTCTCGGCCTGACCTTCAAGCCCAATACCGACGACATGCGCGATTCGCCCGCCATCGCCATCATACAAACCCTTCAGGATATGGGCGCGCGGGTGACGGCCCATGATCCCGAAGGGATCGAACAGGCAAGACAGGTGCTTGATGATGTCACTTACGCCGACGATCCCTATTCCTGCACCGAGGGCGCCGATGCGCTCGTCATCGTCACTGAATGGGACGCCTTCCGCGCCCTCGATCTCGGGCGCATGAAGGCGCTCATGAAGGCGCCGGTCCTGGTCGATCTGCGCAATATCTACCGCGCCGACGACGTCGCGGCGCTTGGATTCAGCTATACGAGCGTCGGGCGCTGAGACGGCCAGCGCCGCGCTTGCCGGATATCACTTGCCGGAACGCGTATCCGCACCCGCGCACTCGACGGATTGCTTGCGGCATTGTATACAAAGACCTGAATTGCGATGGCGCTGAAGAGATTTGGTGTCGATCAGGCAGGCAGGGAGCGCACCATGGCCGAAGTCACGCTCGTCGAGGTCGCCCCGCGCGACGGCATCCAGAACGAAACGACAATCCTCGATCGTGCGACGAAGCAGGCCCTGATCGGCAGGCTCGTGGCTTCAGGCCTGCGCCGCATCGAGGTGACGAGTTTTGTCAATCCCAAACGCGTGCCGCAAATGGCCGGCGCAGCCGAGCTCATCACGGCTCTGCGGGCCGACCCCGCCATCACTGCCGCGAAGCCATCCCTCTCCGCTCTTGCGCTCAATCTGCGCGGAGCACGCGAGGCCATCGCGGTGGGGGTGGATGAAGTGACGTTTGTCGTCGTCGCCAGCGAGACCTTCAACCAGCGCAACCAGGGTGTCGCGATCGCCGAGACGCTGGCGCAATGGCGCGAGGTCCGGGCGGCGGCTCGCGAGGCCGGCTGCATGACGAGCCTCACCATCGCCGCCGCTTTCGGCTGTCCCTTCGAGGGAGAGGTCGATCCGGGGCGCCCGGCGGCCATCGCCGCCGAACTCGCAGCGTCGGATGCCCTGCCCGACGAGATCGCGCTGGCCGATACGATCGGCGTCGCCGCCCCCGGCGACGTGACCACCCGCTTCGCCCTGCTGCGCGAGACCGCGCCGGAACTGCCTTTGCGCGCGCATTTCCACAATACCCGCAATACCGGCCTCGCCAATGCCGCGACCGCGATCGCATCCGGCGTCACTGCGCTCGACGCCTCCGTCGGCGGTTTCGGCGGCTGCCCCTTCGCGCCGGCGGCGACCGGCAACGTGCCGAGTGAGGATCTCACCTACATGCTCCAGCGCATGGGGTATCTGGGCGCGATCGATCTCGACGCGCTGATCGCCACCGGGAACTGGCTCGGCGAACGGCTCGGCAAGCAGCCGCCCGCCCTGCTCGGACGCGCCGGCACCTTCCCCGGCAATCTCGGCAAGGCCGCCTGATTGGATCACAAATTGGATACAATCCTGACGACATCTGATAACGGAGTCCGGTCATGAGCGAAAGCCGTGAGCGCAATTATGCCGGCGTGTTCGATAACCGCCTCGGCTTCGGGGCGCGACCGGCGCTGATCGTGATCGATTTCCTGCAAGGGTACACCACACCGGGCGCACCGCTCTTCGCCGAAGGCGTCGTGCGCGCCGTCGACGAAAGCGTGGCGCTGATCGCTGCTGCGCGCTTGGCCGGGATTCCGGTCATCCATACCCGCGTGTTGTTTCACGCTTCCGGGCTTGATGGGGGCCTGTTCGCGCGAAAAGTCCCGGTCCTGCGCAGCCTCGTCGCGGGGGAGCCGCTGGCGGAATTCGATCCGCGCGTTGCGCCGCAGGAAGATGAACTGGTCATCGTCAAGAATTATGCGAGCGCATTTTTCGGCACGAGCCTCGCCGCGACGCTCACGGCGGCGGGAATCGACACCGCCATCCTGATCGGCTGCTCGACCAGCGGCTGCATCCGCGCCACCGCCATCGACGCGATCCAGCACGGTTTCCGCCCAATTGTGCCACGCGAATGCGTCGGCGATCGCCATGATGGGCCGCACGCGGCCAACCTCTTCGATATCAACGCGAAATATGGTGATGTGGTCGACAGGGCCGAGGTGCTGGCGTATGTCGCACAGCGCTCCGCAGACGGCGCCTGATCCGGGGTCGAGGCGGGGCCGGCACAGCGCATGCGCGAAGTCATTCCAGCCGCATTCGCGCCCTCCGGGGATGCTTGGCGTCAGGCGCTGCCATCGGGATCGTCGCGCCCCTCGATCATGGGGCGTTGCGCAACGATGGCGGTATTGACGAAGTCGAGGAAGGCGCGCACCCGGGCGGCGTGGCGCAGATCGGGATGGGTGAGCACCCATAACCCGGCGGAGAAATCCTCCCGTGGCGGGGCAAGGCGCACCAGATCCGGGTTCTGCCCGGCGATAAAGCAGGGCAGGGGGCCGAGTCCGGCCCGCGCGCCAATGGCCTCGGCGAGGCCGAGC
>NZ_DATGCW010000200.1:0-3421 GCF_035311605.1 Saliniramus sp. | reverse complement strand
CGCCATGACGCGCACCATAACCTATTATTTCACCAGCAGTTCGCCGTGGACCCATATCGGTCACGAACCCTTTCTGGAGGTGGTGGCGCGGCACGCGCTCAAGGTCGAATACCGGCCGATGCCGGTGTCCGAGGTGTTCGCGCGCACCGGCGGTCTGCCGCTCGGGCAACGCCCGCCACAGCGTCAACGGTATCGTCTTCTTGAACTCCAGCGCTGGCGCGACCGGCGCGGCATGACCTTCAACATCCAGCCCAGATTCTTTCCCGTCGATCCCGGCCTCGCCGACCGGAGCGTCATCGCGCTGATCGCCCGCGACCGCGATCCTGCCACGTATCTGCGCCGCATCTTCGAGACTGTCTGGGAAGAAGAGGGCGATATATCCGATGCCGAGACGCTCGCAGCGCTTCTCGACGAGGCTGAGCATCCCGCACAGGCGGTTCTGGACGAGGCTCGCGGCAATGCGGTCGAGGCGCTCTACACGCTGAACGCGGAGAGCGCCGTTGCGGCGGATGTATTCGGTGCGCCGAGCTATGTTCTGGACGGCGAGGTATTTTGGGGGCAGGATCGCGTCGAATTGCTCGACGATGCCTTGTCGAGTGGTCGCGCGCCTTACAGGCCCTGAAGCGCGCCGTAACGCTATCTCAATCCAAGCGTGCGACAGGGCGACTCGTTTCAACCCTGCATCAACGCCCGGATCCCGCCCATGCCCTTGACTGACATCGCTTTTCTCGTCGCCGGCTTCGTTCTGCTTCTCGCCGGCGGAGAATATCTCGTGCGTGGTTCGGTCTCGATCGCGCGAAGCTTCGGTATCTCGCCGATGGTGATCGGCCTGACGCTGGTGGGTTTCGGCACCTCCGCGCCGGAACTGATGGCGAGCATCAATGCCGCGCTCAAGGGGGCGCCGGGGATAGCGGTCGGCAACGTCGTGGGCAGCAATATCGCGAATGTTTTCCTGGTGCTGGGCATCGCCGCGCTGATCTTCCCGCTCGCGACCAGGCGCGAGGCCTATCGGCGTGACGGCCCGGCGCTGATCCTCGCCACCGTCATACTCGTCCTGATGGTGCTCTCGGGCGAAATCGGTCGGATCGCCGGGGCGATCGGGGTAGCGTTGCTGGTCGTCTATACGAGTTTCACCTGGTGGAGTGATCGCCGCTCCCTCGATGCCGGGGCAGTGATGCACGGACAGGAGGCCGAGGAGGTCGACGAGATTCCGCAAAGCTCCATGCCGATTGCGCTCCTGATGGGCTTCGGCGGGCTGGCAGCCGTGCTCTACGGGGCGGATCTGCTGGTGGACGGGGCGATCGGTATCGCCCGGAATTTTGGCCTGTCGGAGGCGGTGATCGGGCTGACCATCGTGGCGATCGGCACCTCGCTGCCGGAAGTCGCCACCGCCGTGATCGCGGCCTGGCGCCGGCATGCCGATGTCGCCTTCGGCAATATCGTCGGCAGCTGCATCTTCAACATTCTCGGCATTCTCGGCGTGACGGCGCTGGTCATGCCGCTCGCGGTGCCCCCTGAGATCGCCCTGTTCGACGTCTGGGTGGCCGCTTTCGCCGCGATTATCTTCGTCATCTTCGCCATGACCGGCTGGCGCATCGGCCGCCGCGAAGGCGCGGTGCTCAGCCTGCTCTATGTCGCCTACATCGCGATCCAGTTCTCGCCGGGCCTGCGCGGGATGGTCGGGCTGGGGGCGGTGTGAGGAGACTGGCTCCGGATCAAGTGTGTCAATTACATTCAATGAATGCTATCTAAGAAAATTACAATTTTATATTGTATCGATTATCACGCTGCGGTGTGGTTGAGGAAAATTGCCGGATGAAGCTGGATACGAAAGCGTTTTTTGAAGCGTGCAGAGGCGATAGCGACTTGATGGCCTTCATCGCAATTTGCATGATGGCTACGGTGATCTCGATAACGAAATCGTTCTTTCTTGCTGCTGGAATGGCGGCGGTCTTTGCAATAATCTGGATATTGATAAGAAGCGCGTTATTAAGGGTACGGATAAAGGAAGAGGCTGCGGGGATCCGGCGTAAAACAGGGCATTTATCGAAAGATGTAATTGATACCTGCGCGACCAATAACGAACGAAGCGAGTTAGAAATGGGGCACGGAAAGGATCATCATGATGGCTGACATTGATCCAACTATCCTCAGTATCGTCACCGTCGTTGCAGCGCTCGCCGGCGCTTCTATGGCGTGGTTCTGGCGCAGTAAGGCCGAGCTTGAGCACCGTTACGATTTCCTTCTGCACCTTCGCCAGGATCTCTGTCAGGCGTTTTCTGCAGCGAAGCGCGTGCTTCAGGAAAACGACCTGCCTCCGCAAGTGCGTCGCATGATCCTCTTTCTCGTCTCCGGCTATGCCGACGAGGCACGTGGCAAGGCCTTTGCCGATTTCATGCTGGACCATGTCGCAGCTGGCGCCCGCGATGCCGATAGGCCGTCCGAAGACGGGATCAGCGCTGCCATGGAAGATCTGTGGCGCAGGGATCCGGACCTGGCGAAGGAGGTTCATGGCATCCTGGCCAGCCTGTCCTTCGGGCTGATGATGCTGAACAATATCGAACGTTTCCGCGTACGCCGTCTGGAGGCCGAAACCGCGCGGGCGCCGGACACGCTTGTTCAGCGTCTGGCAGGCATCATCAAACGCGATCTTGAAGACGGTCATCGGCACGATGATGATGGCTTGCGGACCGTTTAGCAGCAAGCGCGACCACACCGACGGGAGCATATGCCCCCGCCTGTATTGCCTTGATCACCGCATCGTCGGGATGACGAATTCCGCGCCGTCCTTGACGCCGGAGGGCCAGCGGGAGGTGACCGTCTTGGTCTTGGTATAGAAACGGATCGCGTCCGGGCCGTGCTGGTTGAGATCGCCGAAGGCCGAGCGCTTCCAGCCACCGAAGGTGTAATAGGCGATCGGCACCGGGATCGGCACGTTGATACCCACCATGCCGACATCGACCTGCGCCGCAAAATCACGGGCGGCATCGCCGTCGCGGGTGAAGATCGCGACGCCGTTGCCGTATTCGTGGTCGTTGGCGAGCGCCAGCCCCTCGTGGAAGCTCTTGGCGCGCACCACGGAAAGCACGGGGCCGAAGATTTCTTCCTTGTAGATACGCATGTCCTTCGTCACGTTGTCGAACAGGCAGCCGCCCATGTAGAAGCCGTTCTCATAGCCCTGCATGGTGAAGCCCCGCCCGTCCACGGCGAGGGTTGCGCCTTCCTCGATGCCGATCTCGACGTAATCCTTGATCTTGTCGAGATGCGCCCTGGTGACGACGGGGCCGAAATCGGCGCCGGGATCGGTCGAGGGGCCGATCTTGAGGGATTCGACGCGCGGGATCAGCTTTTCCATCAGCCGGTTCGCCGTCTCCTCACCCACCGGCACCGCCACCGAGACCGCCATGCAGCGCTCGCCGGC
>NZ_DATGCW010000199.1:0-2840 GCF_035311605.1 Saliniramus sp. | reverse complement strand
CCATCCGCTCGACGAGAAAGGCCACGGCCACGAAGCAGACGAGCAGGGCCGCGAGCTGGGCCGCCGCAACCGGCGCACCGCGCGCAAACCATGTCCGGAAGATGCCCGTCGTCAAGGTCTGGACGCCCAGATGCAGCACGGTGCCGTAATCAGCGAGCGTTTCCATCGCGACGAAGGCGGCACCGGCGGCGATTGCCGGCCAGGCCAATGGCAGTGCCACCCGCCTGAACGCGGCAACGCGGCCCTGGCCGAGCGACCGCGCCGTTTCCATGAGATGCAATGACTGGCCGAGAAAGGCCGCTCGCGACAGCAGATAGACGTAGGGGTAGAGAACGAGGGCCAGCAGGACCATTGCGCCGGGCAGCGAGGCGATCTGCGGAAACCAGTAATCCGCGCGCCCCCAACCGAACACGCTGCGCAACCCGCTCTGGATCGGCCCCCAATAGCTCAGCCGATCGAAATAGACATAGGCGATCACGTAGCCGGGCATTGCCAGCGGCAGCATCAGTGCCCATTCGAGCACCCTGCGCCCGGGAAATTCGTAGGCGGCGATCAGCCATCCCGTGGTCACCCCGATCATGATCGCCAGCAGGGTCACGCCGGTGACCAGAATCAGGCTGTTCTGCACATAGAGCGGCAGGACCGTATCGAAGAGATGCGCCCAGACGCCTTCTGACGGCACGAAGACGCGGCTCGCGACGGTCACCACAGGCAGGAGAATGACGCCAATGACGATGAAAGCGAGCAGCGTCCAGATCGAGGGAAGCGCCACGCGCCTTCGTTTCCGAAGACCGTGTTCCGACCCCTGTTGCAATGCCGTCCTCTGCTTCATGCCCGTGTCCCGCATGCCGAGTGCGGACTGATAGGACTGTCGTGCCTGCGTGTCCATGCGTCCTGTCGCCTTGATGAGAGAGTATCGCAATGGGGCTGCACCCGTGGCATGGGTCCCGGTCACCGGAACGCATGCGGGCGCAAGACGCCCTGCTCCTGCAGGATGCCTTGCGCCCGGACACGCATGGCGATGCCCGGCGCTTCACCGCCGGGCACGCAACTCCTCACGGAACCCCGGCGCGGTCCCACACGGCGACTGCGTCAGCGGCGTTGATTCCGTAGACCGACGCATTGACACCGCTCGACTCGAAGTCGGTATGCTCGGACATCGGGCCTGTCGGCTCGAGGCCCTCGACCACCGGATATTCGTTGTTGCCGTCGGCGAGGATGATCTGCGCCTCGTCGGAGACCAGATACTCGAGGAACGCAACCGCGTTTTCGGCATTCGGGGCCGTGGTCAGCACACCCGCGCCAGAGACGTTGATATGCGTGCCGCGGTTGTCCTGGTTGGGGAAGATGAAGGCCGTGGCATCGGCAACGGCGTTGTCTTCCGGATTCGCCGAGGCCTTCAGGCGACCCCAGTAATAGGTATTGGCGATCGCCAGATCACACTCGCCCGCCGCGACGGCGCGAATCTGATCCGTATCACCGCCCTGCGGCGCGCGTGCGAGATTGTTGCCGACGCCGCGCGCCCATTCTTCAGCCGCCTCTTCACCAAGGGTCTCGATGATCTCGGCCATCAGCGACACCATGTAGATGTTCGAGGATGTGCGCATGCAGATCATGCCTTCATAGGCGGGATCGGCAAGATCCTCGTAATCCGAGATGCCCTCGGGCAGCCCCTTTTCAGCATTGTAGAAAATCACGCGCGCGCGCGTCGACAGTCCGAACCAGAGATTGTCCGGGTGGCGCAGGGCTTCCGGAACGCGCTCGGTGAGAACATCACTCTCGACCGGCTGGAAGATGCCGGCATCGACGGCACGCTGCAGGCGTCCGCCATCGACCGTCAACAGAATATCTGCCGGGCTGTTGGCCCCCTCGGCCTGGATGCGCGCCAGCAACTCGTCACCGGAACCTTCGATCAGGTTGATCTCGATGCCGGTCTGTTCCGTGAATGCATCATAGAGCTGCAGATCGGTGTCGTAATGGCGCGCCGAATAGAGGTTCAACTCATCGGCGAATGCCGGAAAGGCCATTGTGATGGCCAGTACAGAGGCAGCAGAAAGCCGCAACATGTGTTTTCTCCCTTGACTCGAAGGTTCAAATTCAGCGGCATTCAATTCAAGACGACACGGTTTGAGCGAGAGCCTTCGAACGAATGCGACGCGTGACGGGTACGCAAAAAGATAGCGGTCGTCAAATAATTTTGTAGTAAAAGTCGAATTTTATATTCATTCTAATCTGGAAATACGCTTCGTATAATGATTCTAAACAATTTTATTGTGTGAATACAATTTGAATGCTGCATGGTGTCTCGCTCAGACGAAAATTCGGCAAGGCACCTTCCCCGCCCGGCGATACCCCGCATCGCACGAATTCGGGCCCCATCGCCGGAACGATGTCCGCGCAACAGCCGTTGCTACTCTGGTGAAAGGAGTTTCCATGGAACAGGGCGGCTTGTCGGCGCTGATGCCGCAGACGGGTTTCATCACCATCGCGGTGCGCTTGCTCGCGGCTGCGGCTCTGGGATTGCTGATCGGGCTCGATCGGGAATACCGCTCCCGCCCGGCGGGATTGCGCACGCATATGCTGATTTCGCTGGCGGCGGCGACCTTCGCCGTTCTGACCTTCGAGATCATCCAGCAGACGCGGGGCGAAACCGGTGGCGTCACGACTGATCCGGTCCGCATCATCGAAGCGGTCACGGCCGGCGTCGCCTTTCTCGCAGCCGGAACGATTATCCGGGCGCGCGGGGGCGTCAAGGGGCTGACGACGGGCGCCGGGATGTGGCTGGCCGGCGCGGTCGGTCTCGCCTGTGGGCTGGGAGCCTATGCCGTGGCCATCCTCGC
>NZ_DATGCW010000198.1:0-3659 GCF_035311605.1 Saliniramus sp. | reverse complement strand
GATCCGGGTTTCCCTGCGTACGGGCAAGAACCCATATGACAAGGGGCGCGGGTGAAGGTGCGCCCGTTGTGAAAGCGCTCGCCCGAACCTCCCTTCCCTAAGGGGAGGGAAAACGCGCCCGAATGCCCTAATTCGACCCCGAACGCCTCCATCCAGCCGAAATCATCCTCGGTGCGGCCCGTCGGTTTGTATTCGAGGCCGACGGGCCCCTGATAGGGGGAGGCGGCGATGGCTTCGAAGATGGCGGGGTAGTTGATCTCACCCTTGTCGGGGGCAAGGCGCAGGGGGGCGTTGGCGATCTGGACGTGGCCGATATGGGGCATGTGGCGCTCATAGCGGCGCAGGAGATCGCCTTCCATCACCTGGATGTGGTAGAAATCGAACATCAGCTTGACGTTCGGTTCGCCGATCTCGTCGATCAGCGCGACGATGTCGTCGGAACGCGAGACGAGATTGCCGGGGCGATCGTAGCGGTTCAGCGGTTCGAGCAGCAGGGTGAGGCCCCTGTCGGCGACGGAGCGGGCGGCTTCGCGGATATTGGCGATATAGGTGGTCAGCCCCGCCTCGTGCTGGCCGGGGGCGACGACGCCGCTCATGACGTGGATCAGCGGCGCGCCGAGCGCAGTCGCGTAATCGACGGCCTGCGCGAAATAGCGCCGGAAATCCGCCTCACGCCCCGGAATGCCGGCATGGCCCCATTCGTCGCGGGAGGTATCCCCGCGCGGCGTGTTGAGGTTGTTGAGGCGCATGCCAGAGGTGTCGAGGGCGGCTTTCAGCTCTTCGATCGTATGGTCATAGGGAAACTGGAACTCCACCACCTCGAAACCGCAGGCCTTTGCCGCCGCGAGGCGCTCGGGCAGAGGGATTTCGGTGAAGAGCGTGCCGAAATTGACCGAGAAGCGGGAGCGGGGCAGGGGGGATCGTGTCATCGCGTTTCCTCCGACGGCGCAAGTTGGATCTTCGGGATTGCGCCTTGTTGATGCTTTGTCAGGGCGATCCTAACGCAGCCGCGCGGCTCTGGGCAGCCCGGCCATGCGGGGAAACTCCCGCTTCACGATGGGTAAGGCGCCGCAACCCGTATGTTTTCCCGGTCTGTGGGGAGGCCCGTGTGTTGCACGCGCGGAGCAAACGGCGTAACGCATCCGCTTACGCTCACGCGCGCGAGGGACGGATGCAGGCATGGCACATCACGACAAGATTCTCATCGTTGATTTCGGCTCCCAGGTCACCCAGCTGATCGCGCGCCGCGTGCGCGAGGAGGGGGTCTATTCCGAGATTGCGCCGTTCCAGTCGGCGGCGGAAGCGTTCCGGAGCATGAATCCCAGGGCGGTGATCCTCTCCGGCGGCCCCGCCTCGGTCACGGATGAGGGCTCACCGCGTGCGCCGCAGGAAATCTTTGATTCCGGCGTGCCGGTGCTGGGCATCTGCTACGGCCAGCAAACCATGGCGACCCAGCTCGACGGTGCCGTCGAAGGCGGGCACCACCGCGAATTCGGGCGCGCCGAGGTCGAAGCCATATCAGCCTCACCGCTCTTCGAGGGCGTCTGGGAGGTAGGCCAGCGCTATCCGGTCTGGATGAGCCATGGCGACCGGGTGACCCGGCTCCCGGAAGGGTTCGAGATCATCGGCACCTCCGAAAACGCGCCCTTCGCTGCCGTCGCGGACGAAAAGCGCCGCTATTACGGCGTTCAGTTCCATCCGGAAGTGGTGCATACGCCGCACGGCGCCGCCCTCCTGCGCAATTTTGTGCGCCGCATCGCCGGCTGTGCCGGCGACTGGACGATGAAGGCGTTTCGCGAAGAAGCGATCGAGCGCATTCGCGCGCAGGTCGGATCCGAGAAAGTCATCTGCGGACTCTCCGGCGGTGTCGATTCATCCGTGGCAGCCGTGCTCTTGCACGAGGCGATCGGCGATCAGCTTACCTGCGTCTTCGTCGATCACGGGCTCTTGCGTGCCGGCGAGGCCGAGCAGGTCGTGACGCTGTTCCGTGACGCCTACAACATCCCGCTGGTGCATGTGCAGGCTCAGGAAACCTTCCTGAAGGAGCTATCCGGCGTCAGCGATCCCGAGCAGAAGCGCAAGATCATCGGGCGGCTGTTCATCGACGTGTTCGAGGCGGAAGCGAAGAAGGTCGGCAATGCGGGCTTCCTCGCCCAGGGCACCCTCTATCCGGACGTGATCGAGAGCGTTTCCTTCACTGGTGGCCCCTCGGTGACGATCAAGAGCCACCACAATGTCGGCGGTCTGCCCGAGCGCATGAACATGAAGCTCGTCGAGCCGCTGCGCGAATTGTTCAAGGACGAGGTGCGCGATCTGGGCCGCGAGCTCGGCCTGCCCGACAAGTTCGTCGGTCGCCATCCCTTCCCCGGCCCCGGCCTCGCAATCCGCTGTCCGGGCGAGATAACGGCTGAGAAGCTCGATATCCTGCGCAAGGCTGATCTGATTTATCTTGAGGAAATCCGCCGCGCCGGCCTCTATGACGAGATCTGGCAGGCCTTCGCCGTGCTCCTGCCCGTGCGTACCGTCGGCGTGATGGGCGATGCGCGCACCTACGATTACGTCTGCGCCCTGCGCGCCGTCACCTCGGTGGACGGCATGACGGCGGATTTCTACCCGTTCGACATGAAATTCATCGGTCGCGTCGCCACCCGCATCATCAACGAGGTGAACGGCATCAACCGCGTCGTCTACGACATCACCTCGAAGCCGCCGGGGACCATCGAGTGGGAGTGAGGAGCCTGCGGCAATGACGCGCTGGCAGATTGCGGGTTTGCTCATGGCCGGCGGGATCAGCATCTGGCTGGCCTGGCTCTACATTTCTCCGCATTTCAACACCTATCCCGAGCAGGATGATTGCAGCTTCGGCCCGGTTTCGAACGAACGCTATCGCGAATTGCTGGCGCTGGCGCGGCAGCATCAGGCGAGCGGGCGCTGGTCGCGTCTGCGGGGGGATGGCCCCGACATGAACGAGAACTTGCAAGGCCGCCTCGACGATATCATGGACGGCATGGACTCGATCTACGAACGCATCGCCGCCACGCATGCCGTGATGCGGGCGCTCGGGGCGAACTATCGCGCTACAATTCCGGATTTCGAGGACGCGTTCGAGAGTGCGAGGCGTAGATCTCGCCTCGTGGAGTTCGGAAGTGTTGGATTTGTCTACATTTTAGACGTTCACAAGGTTGGTGGATTTGCTCCCATACTTCGGCACGCTAGGATAAATGTTTCTTTTAATGCAGACATTTCTCAATTTCATGGATGGGCGGACAGAGAAAACAACTCATTTTCTATAAAAATACACTATCCATTCTCGCTATACCAACGCCCGCCACAAATTAATCAAGGGCTCCATCACCGGACATGCCCTGCCGTGCCGAGCCCTGAATGGGTTGCGGACTATCAGCAATGGCTCGCGAACACTCAAAATGATCGGAATGACCGATGATCACTGAACGCCGTATCTTTCTCGAATCCAAGCCCGTCGGCGCGGTTGGTTCTTTCAACATTGGCGCAGGACATCTCTATCTGGTTTTTCGTGATGTCACATTCGATAACGGTGAAGTTGTCGCGGTCGTCAACGAAAACGACGCCGTCATTCGGGGCCGACCAGAAAATTTTATGAATTTCTCGACACTTGTTGTTGAAACAGGAGACCTCCG